>JADLHH010000210.1 GCA_020848855.1 Anaerolineae bacterium
GACCGGCGCGGTACTCTGCCCCACCATCCACTGGTCGGATTTACGCAGCAAGCCGCAGGCAGACCGGCTCGATGCCGAACACGGCGAGCGGATTTTCGCGCTCACGGCAACCCGCGCCAACCCGTCGTGGACGCTGGCGCAGCTTCTGTGGCTGAAAGAGAACCAGCCCACCGTCTGGTCTCGGTTGCGCCGCATCCTCGTCACCAAGGATTACGTGCGCTACCGGCTGACGGGCGTGTACCAGACGGACATCTACGACGCGATTGGCACGCAGCTATATGATCTGTATCACGACGGCTGGGCGGACGAATTGTGCGCGCTGCTGAGCTTCGATCCCGACCACCTGCCCCCGGTCGCTCACCCTGTCATCGTGAGCGGATGGCTGCGCGATACCGCCGCGCGCGATACCGGCTTGGTCGCGGGCACGCCGGTCGCCGTTGGCAGCGGCGATTCGGTCGTGGAGGCGTTCGGCATCGGCGCGGCTGCTCCCGGCGACTGTATCGTCAAGCTCGGCACCGCCGCCAACGTCAACCTCGTCACGGCTGTCCCCTGCCCTTCCCACCAGACGATCACCTATCGCCATCTCACCGGCTCCCACTGGTTCACGATCACGCCCACCAATTCGGGCGCATCCACCATGCGCTGGTTCCGCGATACGTTCTGCCGCTACGAAGTCGATCAGGCGGCGCAGCGCGGCATCGGCGTGTACCAACTGATCGATGAGCTGGCGCTGGGCGCGCCGGTGGGCAGCGGCGGGCTGCTGTTTCATCCCTATCTGATGGGCGAGCGCGCCCCGTACTGGGATCCCGACCTGCGCGGCGACTTTGTCGGCGTGCGCGCCCACCACCGCCTGAACCATTTCGCCCGCGCTGTCCTCGAAGGCGTCGCCTTTTCCATCCGCGACTGCCTGCAGGTTGTCGAGGCGCTTGGGCAGCCCATTCGTTCATTCCGGCTGATCGGTGGCGGCGCGAAAAGCCGCCTCTGGCAGCAGATCATGGCGGACGTGCTCGGACAGCCGCTGCTCAAGCCCGCCGTCGAAGACGCCGCGTTCGGCGCGGCGCTGCTGGCGGGCGTGGCGGTCGGCGTCTTTTCCGACGCCGGCGGCGCGGCGCAGGCTTGCGCCCAGGTCGAGCAGATCATCGAGCCGGATGCCGCCGCCCACGCTTTCTACGACCGTTCATTCGAGCTGTACCGCGCGATTGCGCTCGATATGGCTGCTTACAATCACCGTCTGGCGCAAATCAATGAGGGAGTGTGACGTGCCGATTCGATTACCCAGTGTTCCAGAGCCAACGCCACTGACCGATTACGAGCCAGCGCTGCTCGGCGAAATCTATCGCCGGATGGTCTTGATTCGCCATTTCGAGCAGAAGGTCAACGAACTGTTTCTGCAGGGCATCATGCCGGGGACGATCCACTTGTCGCTAGGGCAGGAAGCGACGACCGTCGGCGCGTGCCTGGCGCTCAAGCCCGACGACCGAGTCACGCTGACGCATCGCGGTCACGGGCAGGCACTCGCCAAGGGCACGTCGCCCGAATCGCTGATGGCGGAGCTGTTCGGCAAAGTCACGGGCTGCTGCAAGGGCAAGGGCGGCTCGCTGCACGTCGGCGATCTTTCGGTTGGTGCGCTCCCCGCGATTGCCATCGTCGGTGCATCGTCACCGATTGCGGCGGGGCTGGCGTTCGCCTATAAGCGCCACCAGACCGGGCAGGTCGCGCTCAATTTCTTCGGCGAGGCAGCTTCGAACAAAGGCGACTGGCACGAAGCGCTCAACCTCGCTGCCGTCTGGAAGCTGCCGGTCATCTTCCTGTGCGAGAACAATCTGTACGGCGTCTCGACGCACATCGAAGACACGATGATCCCCGAATACGTGTCCGAGCGCGCCGCTGCCTATGGGATGCCGGGCGTCACCGTTTATGGCAACGACCCGATTCCGGTTTACAACGCCGTGCGTGCCGCCGCCGAACGCGCCCGCGCGGGCGATGGACCCATGCTGGTCGAATGCCTGACCTACCGGCGCGGCGGGCACAAGCGCGACGACCCCGGAACCTATCGAGACCAGGCGGAAGTCGAGGCGTGGTTCAAAACCGACCCGATCCCGGTATTCCGCGCCCGGTTACTGGCTGACTCACGCTTCAGCGAAAGCCACATCCACGATATCGAGGCGGAAATCGACCAAACCCTGCAGCGCGCCGTCGACTTCGCGCTCGCCAGCGAGCTTCCACCACTCAGCAGCGCTTTTGAGGATGTTTATGCTTAACACGCAGACTGTCACCCGCGACCTGACGATTGTTCAGGCGCTCCGCGAAGCCGTGCGCGAGGAAATGCGCCGCGACGACGACGTGTTCGTGCTGGGCGAAGATATTCGCATCGGCGGGTCGTTCCTGTTCACGCTGGGGCTGGTCGATGATTTTGGCGAAGACCGCGTGCTGAACACGCCCATCTCGGAAGCGGGATTCGTCGGGCTTGCCATCGGCGCGGCAATCGAAGGGATGCGCCCGATCATCGACTTCCAGTATGGCGACTTCCTGTTTACCGCCTTCGATCAGATCGTGCAGCAGTGCAGCAAGCTGCGCTATATGTCCGGCGGGCAGGTCAAAATTCCGCTGGTGTTTCACCTGCCGACCGGCGCATCCGGGCGCGGCGCGCAGCACGCTAATTCGCTCGAAAGCTTCTACTTCCACGTGCCGGGCTTGAAAATCGTGACTCCGGCGACGCCCTACGACGCCAAAGGCTTGTTCAAGAGCGCCGTGCGCGACGATAACCCGGTGCTGTTCTGCGTCCACAAACACCTCTACGGCAGCAAGGGGCGCACGCTCGTCCAGAGCAGCCTCAGCGTGCAGCGCGTGCCGGAGGAAGAATATCTGATCCCGCTGGGCGTCGCCGAGGTGAAGCGCGCCGGGCGTGACGTAACGGTGGTCGCCAACTCGCTCATGCTCCACCGGGCGGTCAATGTCGCCGATGCGCTGGAGCAGGAAGGGGTCAGCGTCGAGGTGATCGACCCGCGCACCATCGTCCCGCTCGATATCGACACCATCATCGAATCGGTGAAAAAGACCAGCCGCCTGGTCATCGTCGAGGAATCGAACGAGCGCGGCGGCTGGGGCGCGCAGGTTGCCGCCGATGTCGCCGGGCACGCCATCGGCTATCTGGACGCGCCGATCCGCCGGGTGGCGGCTGCCGACGTGCCAATCCCGTTTTCGCCGACCCTCGAAAACGCGGTCGTGCCCGACGAAGCGCGCATCCGCGCCGCCATTCTGGCAGTGGCGCGCCCATGAAGACCGACATCGTCGTGCCGCAGATCGGCGAAGCGGTTGCCGAACTCACGCTGACCAACTGGATCAAGCACGTGGGCGATCCGGTCAGGAAAGGCGATGTGCTGTTCGAAATCGACTCCGACAAGGCGATTGTCGAGGTCGAGGCATTCGTGGATGGCACACTGGTGCAAATCCTCGCCCCGGACGGCAGCGCGGTCATGCCGCAGGATGTCGTCGCCTACGTGGAGACGGAGCCGCTATCGGCGGATGACGCTCAGCCGCTAGCCAATGCCGCGCCCGCCAACGGGCACAAAGCGTCGCCGGTCGCGCAGCGGGTCGCCGCCGATTTGGGCATCGACCTGACCGAAATTACCGGGAGCGGACATAAAGGGCGCATCCTGCGCGACGACGTTCAGCACCAGCACACGAGTCGGCGGGTCAATGCATCGCCCAAAGCGCGCGAGCTGGCACGGGCGATGCAGATCGATCTGCTCACCGTCGTCCCGACCGCCGCCGACGGCATGATCCGCGCCGCCGATCTCGAAGCGATTGCCCCCGCCGACGAACCGCCGCCGGTTGTCACAGCGCCGGTCGTGCCTGCGCCTGCCGCCAGCGCACCGTCCAGGCTGCGCCAGATCATCGCCCAGCGCACCCAGCAGAGCAAACAGACCATCCCCCACTTCTATCTGATGGCGGATGTGGACATGACCGAAGTCGACCGTCTGCGCGCCCACTGCCGCGAACATCTGGGCTGGGAGAAAGCGCCCACCTACACCGATATTCTGCTGCGCGCCTGCGCCTGCGCGCTGCGCGACATGCCAGCCGTCAATGTTACCTACACCGATTCCGGCTTGGCGCAGCGCAGCGCGGTTCACATCGGCGTCGCCGTGAGCAGCGACGATGGGCTGTTCGTGCCGGTTGTCCCCAATGTGGACAGGCTTAGTCTGCGGGAGGCGTCGCAGGCGCTGCGCGATACCGCCCAACGCGCCCGCGTGGGACGGCTGAAGCCGGGCGACACCGGCGACAAAAGCATGGTGGTCTCCAACCTGGGCATGTACCCGGTCGATGCCTTCATCGCCATCATCGACCAGCCTGACCCGATGATCCTGGCGGTCGGTCGGGTCGCAGACCGAATCGTGCCGGTTGGCGGGCAAGCCGTCATCCGCCCGATGTGTACGCTGACGCTCTCGGTCGATCACCGGGCGCTGGACGGCGCGCAGGCGGCGCAGTTTCTGGGGCGGATCAAGGAACATCTGGAGCATCCTTACTACCTGATGGGAAACGGATCATGACGACTGTAACCGTCAAGACAACGCAAAAAGCCGAGATCGTCAACGTGACCGGGCTGGTCGCGTCGCTGGTCAGCGGCATCGAACACGGCATCGTTCTGGTCAGCCTGCCGCATACCTCGGCGGCGCTGATCGTGTGCGAAGACGACGCCGAACTGCGCGAGGATATTATCCGCGCCGCGCAGGAGATGTTCGCGCCCCTGCGACCGTTCCGGCATATTCGCAACAACAACCCGAACGCCGAAGCGCACCTGATCAGCGCCTTCGCCGGGACATCGCTGACGCTGGGCGTGGCGAACGGCGGCTTGCAGCTTGGTACGTATCAGAACCTGCTGCTGCTGGAACTTGATGGACCGAAGACGCGCGAGCTTCAGTGTGTGATCGTGCCGGGCAAACAGCCCTAGCCTGTATATACAGGTTTATACCTGAATAATATGGGGCGAGCGAGGGACTTGAGAGGATGATGACTATGCGAATCGCCATTGGCTGTAACGATGCCGGGCAGCCGCTGCTGGATGTTGTCAGCCAGTATCTGCTGCGCCGAAAGTCCAGCGCATGATCGAGATCGACGAGAAGTATTCCGCCAAACGCTGAACACTGTGCCATAAAGGAGGTGATGCCGTATTCTATGACTGGAGCGGGCAAGTCGGGCAGCACGTTTGATCAAACTGAACTTGTTGAAGGGAGAATTATATGTCCGGTCAATTCAGCCGTCGAGATTTTCTGAAGCAAGCCGCCCTCGCGGCGGGCGCTACCGCCGCATCCGGGCTGACAGGAAGCGTTGTCGCGCTGGCACAACCGTTGGGGCAGGATACCATTCCGCTGCGCGCCATGACCATCGGCGGACCGGAACGCGCGGCAACTTTCGAAGCCGTCGTCGGCGCTTTCCGCGAAGCACACCCGAACTGGGATTTGCAGTGGGTTCCGGTCGCCGGCACGGAATGGGATACCTTCCTCGCCCGCGTTGCCACGGTGCTCGCTTCCGGGCAGCAGCTCGACAATGTCGAAATCGGCACCGAAGGCTTCCTGACGTTCGCCACCAGCGGCATCACCCGCAAGCTGGACGATTACGTGAATGCCAACCAGGACGAAATGAAAGCCTTCTTCGGCGATGTCAGTCCCAAGCTCATCGAAGCCGTCATGTATCAGGGGTCGCTCTACAACCTGCCGTCGCTGTGGGCAGCGGCGGGCATCTATTACAACAAGCGGCTGTTCGATCAGGCGGGGCTGGAATACCCAGCCGAAGACTGGACGGTCGAACAGTTTGCCGACGCCGCCCGCGCCATTCGCGCGCTGGGCGACGACATTTACGGCTATGGTATGCCGAATCGCCATTGGGGCGGGTTCGTGCCCTGGTCGTTCATCCGCGACAGCAACATCCTCGTCATGGAGCAGGCGGAAGGCGGCGAATGGCTGTGGGATAATTACTATCCCGACATGACGCCGGAAGAGCGCGCCCAGCACGGCGGCGGCTACTGGTACACAGCCTCGTCTGCCAACGACCCGAAGAACGTCGAAGCCCTGCAGTTCCTGCAAGACCTGACCTGGAAAGACGACGCAATGTACGTCGCCGAGCTGGGCAATCTGCAGGCGGCATTCGCGACCGGCAAGCTGGGCATGATGGTCTCGCACCGCGCGTTCATCGCCAACTTCACCCGGTCTGGGCTGCCACCGGAAGACTACGATGTCGTGTATATGCCGATGTGGGATTCGCAGAAGGGGCAGTTCGGCGGCAGCGGTCTGGCGCTGACCACCCTCAGCCAGTACCCCGAAGAAGCCTGGGAGCTGCTCAAGTACATGACCAGCGCCGATGTGCAGTCGGCTTACATCTACGGCGGCATCCATACGGCGTCGCGGCGGTCGGTGACCAACGACCCGGCGCAGAACGACGGTATCGCGCCGGGCAACTGGCATGTCTATTACGACCAGCTTGACGAAAAGCCCGCCTACCCCATTCCCGCGCCGCCGCAGAACCGCGACTTCACCACCATCTTCACGCGCTACATGGGCTTGGCGATGGCGAACGAAATGCCGGCGCAGGACGCGCTCGACAACATGCACGCCGAACTCAACCGGATGCTGGGTGTTGCATCATAGGCAATCTGCGCGATTCCGGGGGACTCGGCGCCGAGTCCCCTCGGATGATCAGAAAGGCATTCTTTCATGAGCAGCACGCCCGCCATTCGTTCGTCGGCAGGCATTTCAGCTAGACTGATGCGGAAGCCGCTTTCGGCGCAGCGCGTGCGCGAAGCGCTGTGGGGTTATTTCTTCGTCGGACCCAGCGTGATCGGCTTCCTCGTCTTCATCGCGGGTCCCATGCTCTATTCGTTCCTGCTCAGCTTTCAGTCCTGGGATGTGTTCACACCGCCCCGGTACGTCGGCTTACAGAATTACGAGGCGCTGCTGAGCGATATCCGGCTGATCGCGAGCCTGCGGAACACGCTGTTGTTCGTCGCCATCGTCGTCACCTTCGACGTGATCATCGCGCTGGCGCTGGCAGTCGCGCTTCAGCGCAAAATGCCGTCAGTTCTCCGCTATTTCTTTCGCACCACCTTCATGCTGCCGGTCGTCACCTCGATCAGCGCAATCGCCATTGTCCTCAGTTTCATGCTGAACACGAATCTGGGCGTCGTCAACTATTACCTGGTTCAACTGGGGCTGACGAAAGTCCCCTGGCTGTCGTCGAGCGCCTGGTCACTGATATCGATCGCGCTGGCGACGATCTGGAAAACGTTCGGCTTTGACCTGCTGATCCTGATCGCCGGGATTCAGAATATCCCGACGCACTTTTACGAAGCGGCGGAGATCGACGGCGCTAATGGCTGGCAGAAATTCCGCCACATCACCCTGCCTCAGCTTAGCCCCACCCTGTTTCTGGTGATCGTCCTCAGCATCATCGGTCAGTTGCAGGTCTTCGATCAGGCGCAGATCATGACCCAGGGCGGCCCGGGCGATTCCAGCGCGACCATCGTCATGGTTATCTGGGAAAGCCTGAGCGGACTCAAGCTCGGCTACGGGTCGAGCATCGCCGTCGTGTTTTTCATTCTGATCATGGGCTTTACTGTCCTTCAGTTCTGGCTCAGCCGGCGCTGGGTTTATTACGAAGGGGCAAGCTAACCAATGGCTGAAATTACCCTACCTCGAAACACTTCCTGGCAGCGGCGGGATCAGACGGCGCTGCTCAGCCGCCGCCTGACGACGATTGCGGTCATCGCCGGGCTGGTACTTGCCAGCGTCATCGTCCTGCTGCCGCTGGTGTGGATGTTCTCGACCTCGCTGCGGCTGGCGCGCGAATCGTACACCCTGCCGCCGCAGTGGCTGCCGACCGACTGGCAGTGGCAGAATTACGCCGACGTGTTCAACACCGTCCCCTACGCGCAGTACATCCTGAACAGCCTGAAGATCACGCTTGCCATCGTCGCCGGGCAGGTCGTCACAGCGTCGATGGCGGCATACGGCTTCGCGCGGCTGCGCTTTCCGGGGCGCAACTTCCTGTTCATCATGCTCATCTCGGCGCTCATGATCCCGCAGTTCGTGACGATCATCCCCACCTTCATTCTGGTACGCAATCTGGGACTGGCGGACACCCATGCCTCGCTGATTTTGCCGTCGCTGGTGACACCCTTCGGCATTTTCCTGATGCGCCAGTTCTTCCTGACCATCCCAACCGAACTGGAAGATGCCGCCAAAATGGACGGCGCGGGCATCGGCGGAATCTTCCGGCACATCTTCGTGCCGCTCGGCGCGCCGGGCATCGCCGTCATGGCGGTGTTCGCCTTCAACGGCTACTGGAACGAGTACTTCCGCCCGCTCATCTTCCTCAGCTCCTTCGATAAGTTCACGCTGCCGCTCGGCATTGTCGCCTTGCGCGGACCGATGAACACCGGCAATATTGCCGTCGTCCTGGCGGGCGTTACCATGTCCCTGATCCCCATGATCATCCTGGTGATCTTCGCGCAGCGCTATCTGGCGCAGGGCATCGTCATGACCGGACTGAAAGGCTAGACGGCATGTTTCACGAACTCGCGCCGGGCATTTTCAGCGTCGAAACCCGGTTTGTCGACGGCATGAACGGCATCGTCATCGGCGAGCGCGGCGCGCTGGCGATTGACGTGGGCTTCTACCCCGAAACCGGTGATGCGACCGCCGCTTTCATCCGCGAGCACGGCTGCGCCGGCGATCAGGTCATCCTCACTCATGGTCACACCGACCACGTCCTCGGTGGCGCGGCATTTTACGGGGCGCAGGTCTATGCCAGCGCGCAGACGCCCGATGAAATCCACCGGCATCTCGGCACCTATGCCCGGAACAAAGGCGTGGGTTTCGATACCCTGATCGCGCAGGCGCTGTTCCCAACCGTGACGTTCACCGATGAACTGCGCATCGACCTCGGAAACCGCTGGCTGCGCCTGTTCCCGACACCGGGGCACAGCCGCGATCACATCAGCGTGTACGTCGAGCCGGAACGCATCCTGTTCGCCGGCGACACAGTCGTCACCGGGATCGTGCCCGCCATCAACGACGGCGACAGCCATGTGCTCGAAGCCACGCTGCGCAGCCTGCTCGCGCTCGATATCGACCTGCTGGTCGTCGGGCACGGCGCACCGCTGCACGGCGGCGAAGCGATCCGCGAGTGGATCGAGTGGGAGATCCGCTACCTGCGCGGGGTTCGCTCGGCAGTTCAGGACGCGCTGGCGGCAGGCGCGGAAGTCAGCCGCGAGACGCTGCCGAGTATCGCCCCGTATGAGCGCTGGATCGGGGATCGCTTGCCGGCGGATAAACACAACATGCCGCGCCGCCACATCGACGCTGCCGCCAGAATCGCCGCCGAGCTTCGCAGCGAAAGCGGTTTGTCGTGACCAAAACGCTCAGGCTGGCGATTGTCGGCGCGGGCTGGGCGGGTGAGCGCCAGATTCAGGCGATTCGCGAGTGGAACGGCGCGGTGATGGTGGCGGCGCTGGTCGATAACGACGCCGACTTCCTGCGCGCCAAAGCAGCCGAACTGGAAATCGACACAATCTGTACCGATTACGACGCGGTTCTGCGCGACCCGAACGTCGATGCCGTGTCGATTTGCACGCCGCACGCGCTCCACTACCCGATGAGCATCGCGGCGGCGGAAGCGGGCAAGCACATTCTGGTCGAGAAGCCCATCGCGCTGACGGTTGACGACGCCACCCGCATGATCGACGCCGCCGACGCCAACGGCGTGAAGCTTTACGTTGCCGAAAACCTCGCCTATCAGCCGCTGGCGCTGTTTCTGCGGCAGGTCGTCTCCAGCGGCGAATTCATCGGTGAACTGACGGCGGCGGCGCTGGTTTGGGGCTTCCGGGCGGCGAATTTCAGCTACCCTGGTCGCCGCGCCTGGCTCACCCAGCCGCAGCAGGGCGGCACGGGCACGTGGATGCTGCACGGCATCCATACGATGGCGCAGTTGCGCTATATCTTTGGGGAAGTCTCGACCGTCTACCTGCGCGAGCATCATGCCAGCTCGTTTCAACGCCCCGATATCGAAGGCACGATGACCGGCGTGCTGTCGCTCGAACGCGGCATCCATATCACCGTGCTGCAAACCTGCGAGACCCGGACGCGCAATCACTACACGCTTTACGGCGACGCGGGAGTGCTGCGCGCCGACGCCGACGCATACGAAATCCACACGCCTGAAGGCGTACAGCGCCTTGCCTATCCCGACCCCGGCTTGAGCGAATACGCGCTGGAGATCAAAGCCTTTGCCGAATACGTGCTCGACGGCGCAGATCGCCCGACAACCGGGCGCAGCGAGCGCCGCAGTCTGGCGATTGTTCAGGCGGGGTATGAATCGGCAGCCAGCGGTCAGCCCGTTATCCTGCGCGAGCGCTTCGGAGCGATTTGAATGGAACGCCTCGTCTTCCAGCCACACACCCATCGGGCGCTTCAGCGCGGCATCCGCCAGATTGTCGAACCCGTGCGCATGACGCTCGGACCGCTGCCGCGCACCGTCGCTTTCAGCAGCGGCTTCGAAGGCGACGCGCCCGAACTGCTCGACAAAGGCAGCCTGATCGCCCGGCGGATCATCCAGTTGAACGAACCTGACGCCGACATGGGCGCGATGCTGGTGCGCGAACTCCTGTGGCGGCTGCACAAGCTGGTCGGCGACTCGACTGCCACCGCCGCCGTATTGTTCGAAGCCGTCTACAGCGCGGGTGTGCATTATCTGGCGGCGGGCGGCAGCGCCGTAATCCTGCGCGCGCTCCTCAGCGAGGGCGCGGACGTGATCGCCGCCGAACTCGACCGGATGACGACTCCCGTCAGCGGTGAAGCGGCGCTCAGCCGGGTTGCCGCTTCGCTCTGCGCTGATCCGGCGCTCGCGCAGCCGCTCGGCAAAATCTTCGCGCTGTTCGACGCCTACGCCGAGATCGAGGTTCGCACCGGTCACGGGCGCGACACCCGCTGGGACTCCATCGACGGCGCGTACTGGAAAGGCGGCGCGCTGTCCAGCGAGCTGGTCAGGCATGGGCGCGTCGAACTGGAAAATCCGGCGGTCATCCTGACCGATTTCACCCTGAACGAGCCGGATGAGGTCGCGCCCGCGCTGGAAGCAGCCCTGCGCGCGGGCAGGCGCTCGCTCGTGCTGTTCGCCGAAAATATCAGCCCGCGGGTGACCGCCTTCCTGCTCGCCAACCGCGACCACGCCGGCTTCGAGACGCTCGCCGTCAAGACGCCGGATCAGTACAAAGACCGCGTCGGCACGCTGGGCGACCTGGAGGCGCTGGTCGGCGGGCGCGCTCTGGTGTACAGCGCCGGGACCAGCCTTCGCACCCTTCGTCCGACCGATGTGGGCGCGGCGCGCCGCGTTTGGGCAGATAAGGATTACGTCAGCGTCGCCGGCGGCAAGGGCGATCCCCGCCAGCGGCAGGA
>JADLHH010000211.1 GCA_020848855.1 Anaerolineae bacterium
CATGAAGGCGTGGTTGTAGGGGCGCACGGCGTGCGCCCCTACGCGAGAATCGTGGAATATTCAAATGGTCTCTCAGCGACAGTGAATCCCGGCGTATATCCCGCACTTCCCACCTCCTCACCGCCCCCTCTCCGCCCCTGTCTTTGACTCAGTCCTGTCTTTTATCCCACATTTCCAACCCGCTCACGCCCCATCTCTACCCTTATCTCTGACACAGTCCTCAGTCCTCTTCCCTCAGTCCTGTCTTTTATCCCACTCCACCCCCCAATGTTTGGGGTGTACATATGTGCCTTGACAAGCGAAACATCTGTTCTATACTTAGGCTGAATTTCCCACTTTTCCCGTGTTCTCCCGTCGCATCATGATGGTGCCGAAGCGCTTCCCGTGTTCTCCCGTCGTATCATGATGATACGAGAAGTGCTTCCCGTATTTCCCCGACCGCTCGTGAACGGACGGGAAGCGCTTCGCCTGTTTCTCCGCCGCATGATCGTCCGGTTTTTCGCTCATTTCTCTCGTCCGAGCGCCGCCCCTTCTCCATACTGCCACACCAGACCATCCGGTCGGCGGTTGCGGTAAAATAGGGGGCAGTACCAACGCACCTTGTACAAGATCGAGAGAAAGCTCATGAAACTGACGATTATCGGCGGGGGCAGCGTCCGCACCCCCCGGCTCATCCCGTCGCTGGTCAGGCGCACGGCGGCGCTCAAGCTTGACGAAGTGTGGCTGATGGACATTGACGGCGACAAGCTCGAACTGATCGCCAGCCTGTGCCGCTCGATGGCGGATGAGCAGGGCGCAGCCTTTCGCCTCGTGACGACCACCGACGCCCGCCTCGCCATTCAGGACGCCGACGCGGTGATCACCAGCATCCGCCCCGGCAAGGAACAGGGGCGCGCCACCGACGAGCGCATCGCTATGCGGCACGGCGTGCTCGGTCAGGAAACGACCGGGGCAGCCGGGTTTGCGATGGCGATCCGCAGCCTGCCCGCCATTCTCGACTACGCGCGCATGGTCGAAGACATCGCCGCGCCGGGGGCGTGGATTTACAACTTCACCAACCCCGCCGGGCTGGTTGCGCAGGGCTTGACCTATGCTGGCATCAAACGGGTGGTCGGCATCTGCGACAGCGCCAACGGCGCGCAGCACGCCGTCAGCCGCTTCATGCACATCCCGATGAAGCACGTTCGCCACAGCGTTTACGGCTTGAACCATCTGTCGTGGACGGCGAGCGTTCGTATCGATCCTGACCCGGATGGCAGCGGCGGCGAGGAAGTGCTGCCGGGGCTGCTGCAGGACGAACGCTTCATTCAGGCGACGCACATGGCGATGTTCGACCCCGGCTTGATCGCCTGGGAGAAGGCGTTCCTCAACGAATATCTGCATTACTTCTACCACCGCGACGAAGCGCTGGCGGCGCTGATGGATAAAACCGAGACGCGCGGCGAAGAAACGCTGCGCCTGACCAACGACCTGCTGGCGCGCCTGCACGATGCCTCGAACATGGACGCCGCTCGCGCCGCTTACGCCGAAGTCATGGGGCGGCGCAGCGCGACGTATATGGCGCACGCCCGGCATGGGCAGGATCGCGTCAAGATGGAGCCAATCGGCGAGGACGAGGAAGGTTACGCCGCCGTCGCGCTCGGCTGCATCCAGGCGATCAGCACCGGCGAGACGCTCTACACGGGCTTGAACGTGCCGAATCGCGGCGCGATCCCGCAGATGCTTGACGACGACGTGGTGGAAGTCACCTGCCGGGTGAACGCCGACAACATTACGCCGCTGCCGGTAACTGGCATCCACGACGATCAACTGCTGCTGATGCAGAGCGTCAAGCTGTACGAGCGGCTGGCGTCGCGGGCGATTCTGGAACGCTCGCGCGAGCTGGCATACGAGGCGCTGACGGTGCATCCGCTGATCGGCTCGTACCCGCTGGCGAAGGCGCTGACCGACGAGTTTCTCGAAGCGCACCGCGATCTGGTCGGGGAATGGGCGTAACCTCACCCCGTTCGCTGGTCGGATAGACATATGGGTTCGCGGAATCTGGGCACGACATGTCGTGCCCCTACGAAACATAACCGCTGTTAGGAAAATGCTTTGAAACGCTGCGACATCCTGATCCCCGGTCATTACTTCTGCGACGTGATCTTCACCGGGATTCCCGGCTTCCCCGCGCTCGGCACGGAAATCTACACCGAGCGCCTGACGGTCGTGCCGGGCGGCTGTCTGAACACGATCACGGCGCTGCGGCGGCTGGGCGTCAATGTTGGCTGGATGGGCGCGCTCGGCAACGATCCGTTCAGCCGCATCGTCGACGACTGGGTGACGCAGGAAGGCATCGCCCGCGACTGGCTGGCGATGCTCGACGCGCCGTTCCAGCGCGTGTCCGTCGCCCTGTCGTACCCGCATGATCGCGCGTTTATCACCTACGTCGATCCGCCGCCGGATATGCTCGACCGGGCACGGCAGGCGGTCGAAGCCGGGGAATGCGCGCACCTGCATTTCACCGGGCTGCTGGTCAATGAGCGCGTGCCCGACCTGCTGCGGGCGTGCCGCGCGCGCGGCGTCACCGTCTCGATGGACTGCCAGCACCGTCCGGTCACGCTGGCGCAGCCGCTGGTGCGCGAGATCATCAGCCTGCTCGACATCTTCATGCCCAACGCCGGCGAAGCCCGCAGCCTGACCGAAACGTCCACGCTGGACGCGGCGGCGGACGCGCTGCGGGCGCTCGCGCCGCTGCTGGTGATCAAGGACGGCGCGAACGGCGCGCAGGCATGGCGCGGCGGCGAACACATTCACGCCCCGGCGATACCCGTCGAGGTGGTTGATACCACCGGCGCGGGCGACGTGTTCAACGCGGGATTTCTCGCCGCCTATCGTGAAGGCAACGATCTGCTCACCTGCCTGCGCTGGGGGAATGTTTGCGGGGGTTTATCCAGCACCGGCTACGGCGGATGCTCCGCCGCCCCAACACGGGCGGTGGTGGAGCGCTATTTGCGAGGGAAGGGTTAGGTTCTTGTAGGGGCGTAATATATTACGCCCCTACGGATTCCATTTCGACGGGATTTCGTTCGAGATGCCCGCCCTCACTTAATGCCGCTGGAAGCGAAGCTTTCGATGAACCGCCGCTGGAACAGGATGAACAGGATCACCAGCGGTGCGACCACGATCAGCGTACCCGCCATCAACTGTCCATAGACCGCGCCCACGTCGGTCGTCTGGTAGAGCTTGTTCAAGCCGACGGTCAGCGGGCGAACTTCCTCGGTGCGGGTGACGATGAAGGGCCACAGAAATTCGTTCCAGTGGCTGCTGATCGACACCAGCGAAAAGGCGATGTAAGTCGGGATCGTCAGCGGAACGTAGACGTGACGCATGATCTGGAGCCAGTTCGCGCCGTCGATATGCGCGGCTTCTTCCAGCTCGTAGGGCACTTCGCGGAACGCCTGCCGCAGCAGCAGCACCCCGAATGCCGACCCCCAGTACGGCAGCATCAGCGCCCAGCGCGTATCGAACAGCCCCAGTTCGCGGATGGTGGCGAAATTCTGCACCAGCAGCACCGCCGTCGGGATCATGATCTGAAGCAGAATCAGGAACAGCAGAATGCCGCGCCCGAAGAATTTCAGCCGGGCGAAGGCGTAGCCCGCCATCGTGATGGTGACCAACTGCAGCGCCAGCACGCCGACGACGAAGATGATGGTCGTGACGTAATGCGCGCCCCACGGCGCAATCGCCAGCGCACCGTTGTAATTCTCCGGCGTGATCACGCTGCCGAAGAAGATGTTGCCGACGTTGATCGGCTCGGAGCGCGGGCGGACGCTCATCAGCACGGCGAACACCAGCGGCAGCAGCCAGATGATCGCCGCCAAGACGGTGATGGCGGACGCGCTGATGCTGGCGAACGACTGGCGCTCAGTCTTCATCGCGCGATCTTTCGAACACGACGAAATTTGTCACGGTGAAGATGAGCAGGATGAGCACCAGCACGACGGTCATGGCGTTGACATAGCCCCAGTTACGCCGCTCCGGGATCGACTCGAAGATGTAGAACAGCAGCAGGTTGCTGCGGTTGCCGGGGTCGCCCATGCCGAGCACCTGAAGCTGCTCGACCGTCTGAAAAGCGAAGGTGAAGGCGATCACCAGCACGAACAGCGTCGTGCGGCGCAGCAGTGGCAGCGTCAGGCTGACCAGCTTCTGCCGCTCGTTCGCGCCGTCGAGTTCCGCCGCCTCGTAAAAGTCGCGCGGGATGTTTTGCAGCCCCGCCAGGTAGAAAATCATGAAATAGCCGGTCTGCTTCCAGATGTTGATGACGATCACCGCCAACAGCACGACGTTCGGGTCGCCCAGCCAGTTGACGCCACGCCCGCCGAAGCTGCGCAGCACGGTGTTGATCAAGCCGACGGTGTCCGAGAACAGGAATGCCCAGATGCTCGCCGCGCCGATCAGCGGGAGCAGCGCCGGGTAGAACAGGCTGAAGCGCCAGATCGCCATGCCGCGCAGGCGGCGGTTGAGCAGCAGCGCGAACATCAGCGCCAGCGGCACGCCGACGATCACGGTGACGAAGGCGAAGACCAGCGTGTTGCCGACGATCAGCGTGAAGCTGGAGCCGATGAAATGATCCGGGTTGAACAGGTCGGCGTAATTCTGCAGCCCGACGAATTCGGGCGCGTCGCGGGCGTTGCGCGGGATGCTGTACAGGCTGTCGATGACGGTGTTGACCGCCGGGAGCAGCGTGAACGCGAACACGAAAAACAGCGTCGGCGCGATGAGCAGATACGGGAACAGCCGCGACCAGAGCGATTTTCGGGGTGCGCGTTGGGGTTGTGCGGTCACGGGCAGCGCTCCTGGAAAAACGAGGCGACGCAGAGTGTAGCGCGTCGCCCCTGATTACATCAATTTATCGATCCGTGTAGGGGCACGACGTGTCGTGCCCCTACGCCGATATCATTTCTGTTGGCTACTTGTATTCCGCCAGCAGCGAGTCGATCTGCGCCTGCGCCGAAGCCATCGCCGCCGCCGCATCGGTCTCCGCGCCGGAGAGGACAGCACTCAGCGTCGAGTTGATGATGGTGGTCACGTCTACGCTGCGGTATGTCGCAAATTCGCGGTCGGCAAACGCAAGCTGATCGCGGGCGGTGTAGTACTGCGGCTTGGCGTCCGCCAGCGACTTGAGCGGGTCGAGATCCCACGCGCTGACGCGCGCCGCGACGTAGCCGGTCGCCGCGCCCCAGTCGGACTGAATTTCGGGCGACACCAGATACAGAATCCACTGCCACGCGGCGTCAAGCTGCTCCGGCGAGCGCGGGTTGTCGGGCGTATCGAACAGGTACAGGTTGCCGCCGCCGGTCGGCGTGCCGTAACCCGTGCCATCTTCACCTGCAGGACCCGACGGCAGGAAACCGACGCCGACATTGAACGGCGCGTTGTTCAGGATATTGGTCAGGCTGCCGGTGGTGTGGTAGATCATCGCCGCCTGCCCGCTGATGAACGCGGTCGGCGTATCGCCCCAGGCGCTACCGCCAATCGGACCAACGGCGTAGTCCGTGCCCAGCTTGGTGGCGAAGTCGAGCGCTTCCAGCACCTTCGCGTCATCCATGAAGACTTCGGTTGGATTGTTGGTGCCGATATTCTGCCCGTAGCCGATGGCGAAGCTCTGGAACATCCAGATGGGGAAGCCGCCAGCGAATGGAACCAGCAGACCCCACTGGGTGCCGTCCGGCTTGGTCAGCGCTTCAGCCATCGTCAGCAGTTCTTCGTTGTTCTTGGGCGGCTCGTCGAACCCGGCAGCGCTGAGCATGTCGACGTTGTAGAACAGGATCGGCGTGCTGCGCTGGAACGGCATCGACCAGATCGTGCCGTCTTCATCTTCGCCGTTGAGCAGCAGCGCCGGGAAGATGTCGTCGACAATTGCCTGCCCGTCGTCCATCGCGTCCAGATAATCCTGCACCGGGACGATCACGCCCTCTTCGGTGAAGCTGAGCAGGTCAGTGGTCAGCATCACGGCGACATCGGGACCCGCGCCGCCGCCGGAGATCTCCGTCTGGATGGTCTGTGTGGTCTGGGTATACGACCCGGTGTAAGTGGGATTCACGGTGATGTTGGGATTCAGCTCGTGGAACTGATCTGCGTAGCGCTGAATGATTTCGGCGATGGGACCATCAACCGCCGTCGGATAGTAGAAATTGACCACAATCTGATCCTGTGCCAGCACGCTCAGCGGGGCGATCAGGAGCAGCGGCACGAATACGAGGAGAAGCAGACGGGCTGCACGCATGGGTTTGTCTCCAGGAGCAATAGGGCGAGTAGCCGGCGATTATATCGCCAAGTGATTTTAACGAACAAGGGATCGTCGGTTAACACCGAATGAAGCGAGTCCGGCGTCGAAGCGTCGGATGTGGTTGTGCGGGGGAACGGGTTACGGACTGACGACGATGACGCAGGCTTTGTCGCCGCTGGCGATGCAGTGGGTTTCGCGCACGGTGTAGTCGCGCCCGTTCGATGCCCAGCGCGCGCATTCCTGCAGCAAGCCGACCAGCGGGTGGCAAACCGGCTTTTCGGAATGCAGTCCCCAAGCGAATGGGCTGGCTTCGACGATGAAGCGGTACGCGCCGGGTGTCACTTCCAGCCGCGAATACTGGTCGCTGAAGCGGGTGAAAACTTCCGCCTGCGCCTGAAGCGCCAGCCGGAGACGGTCATCCAGCGGCAGCCGCCGGAAAGCCGGGTCGCCAATCCCGCTGAGCGCGCCGAAGCTCTTCATGCCCTGCGCGAACCACGCTCGCCCGGCGCGCAGCGCCATCCCGCGCCCGCCGCGCAGACCATACTGCTCATCCAATGCGGCGTTCAGCGCGGCGATGCGCTCGAACGAGAATTCGCGGTCGAGCGTGTCGGGCGGCGTCTGCTGGATGCCTGCCAGCGCGAGTGTCTCGTCGAGACCATGCTGACCCATCACCTCCGCCATCGCCTGAAGGAGGAAAATCACGAATCGATTGGGGTAATTGAGGCTGTTGGACACTGAAGGCGGTCGCTTTCGCTGGCTAAATCAGGTGTCCCAAATCCTGCACCGTTCGGGCAACATCCAGGAAAATCAAACCCAGGCGGGCTTCGCGGCGCGCCAGCACGGTGAGCACGGCTTCCTCGCCGATGGCGTTCAGGATGACGTACCCGTTTTCGCCCTTGACGTAGAGCTGCTGGAGCATTCCGCGTCCCAACTCCGTCGCGATGCGTTCACCCAACGAGAGCATGGCAGCCGACATCGCGCTCACACGATCTTCTTCGATGCCTGCGGGTAATGACGAGGCGATGCTCAAGCCGTCCACGCTGACGACGGCGGCAGCTTCGACACCCTCCGAACTGGCTTGCAGGTCACGCAGGCGCGCGACCAATTGTTCAGTCCGTGATTTTGCCAACCAATCCTACTCCTGTTACTGCGCTGCGAGATGCCCTTGAGGATACCAGGGGACATTCCGCGTGGGTGAAACCCCGCCTGCTCACGTGCATACGCGCGTGCCTGCGCACGTCTGCATAGTATATATTGTAGCCGAACCTTGTGGCAAGCAAGGCGACAAGTATTGAATCAGTGCCGGGCTAAACCGAAGGTTTAGCGCGTGCTGAGTACCGAGTGCTGAGGAAAACGGGGAAGAATCAGAGAGGCGACCGGAAAGGTCGCCCCTGCGAAATTCATGCTTGAATGGCAGCAAGCATCGCTGCCGTTGACTCAGTACCAGCACTCGTTACTCGGTACTGAATTATGGTTATTCCTCGGTGACGTCTTCGATCTTGCGCTTGGCTTCGTTCACTTCCTGCTCGATCACGCTCGGCTCATTGCGCACGATCTCGATCTTGAGCCGCGCGACCAGCGCGCCGATGACCGCCAGCGCCGCCAGCAGCGGGTTCCAGAAGACCAGCGCGCCGCCTGCCACCGCCCCGAACGTCAGCGGGATTTCCAGCAGCGTGCGTCCTTCGGCGTTGCGAATGATCAGCCGCCGAATGTTGCCCTGCTCCAGCAGTTCCTTGACGCGCTCGACCAGTTGATTCCCGGCTACTTCCAGTTCTTCGTTGAACGTCCGCCCCTGCGATTCCTTCGGGGTGATCTGATTATCGTTGTCGCTCATTTGGATTTCGCTCCTCGCAAATATCACAGGTTAACCGTCATTGCTTACCTATACGTGGCTGGCGATAGAAGGTTGCACATTTCATTTCACATTATACTGGAATTCGGGCTAAAATGCGATTTCGCCCGTAGTTGCTTGCGATACTATAATCTATGGAGATCATGCAACGATGTGGAGGGGCGGAATGAAGAGACGACATCAAGCCGTAGCACTCACGATACTGCTGGGAGCGACGCTGCTGCTCGTGCTGGTGCCGATGTTCAGCGCGCTGGCGGATTTTGGGACGAACTGGACGGCGACGTACTACAACAGCACCGACCTGACCGGGACGTCGGTCTACACCGAAATCCTGCCCAACGGCATCAACGTCAACTGGGGCACCGGCTCGCCCAATCCTGCCGTCAACAGCGACAACTTCTCCGCCCGCTTCACCTCGGTGCAGTTGTTCAACCAGGGGACGTATGAGTTCGTGGTGTCGTCGGACGACGGGGTGCGGGTGTTCATCGACGGGGTGCTGGTGCTCGACCGGTTCATCGGGCGGGTGCTGACAACCGACCGCTTCCAGCAGACGCTGACGGCGGGGACGCATTCGCTGACGGTGGAGTACGTCGAGTTCGTCGACCAGGCGGCGGTGCAGTTCCAGTGG
>JADLHH010000212.1 GCA_020848855.1 Anaerolineae bacterium
AACGCCAGCGCGTTCGACTTCCCGCGCGCCCGGCTGGAGTCGCCCTACGATTTCAGCTTCTCCGGGTTGAAGACCGCCGTCCTGCGCGAAGTTACCGTCCCGCCACCACCCAACCAGCGCGGCGAGCGCCTGGGCGATAAACAGCCGCCGCTGCGCTCGGACATCGCCATCATCGATGTTGCCGCCAGCTTCCAGAAAGCGCTGGTCGATGCGCTGGTCGAGAAGACCACCCACGCGGCGAAAGCCTACGGCGTCACCGAAATCCTGCTGGCGGGCGGCGTCAGCGCCAACCAGCTTTTGCGCCGCGAAATGCGCGCCCGCTCCGAACTGCCGGTGCGCTTCCCGCCGCTGTCGCTGTGTACCGACAATGCCGCCATGATCGCGGCGGCGGCACATTACCGCTACCTCGCCGGACTGCGCAGCGACCTCGACATGGACGTGCGCGCCACCTGGGCGCTCACCAGCGACGCCTACGACAAATAGAGCTGGGCTTGCAAAGCAAGCACGTGCCGGGTGCTGAGTGCTGAGTAAAGACAGAGCAATCTACAAGGGAAGAAGCAGGGGCGCGCGGCGGTGAGGACAGGTCAGCGACGCCACCGCCCCTTAAGGGTTTCAATTGAGGGGATATGCTCGTCAGCAAAACGATCTTCTTCCGCGAAATAGCGGTCAATCTCGCTCTGATGGTCGTAGTAGTACGCCAAAACCGCATGAACCTCGGCGCGCGACAGATCGTATTGTTCGGCGACTTCCTCGATGCTCGCGCCGGCACGCACCAGCATTCCGATCACCATCCGCACTTTAAGATTGCGCCCTGCCATGCGTAAATCGCCGTCCCGAACCTCAAAATGATTCACCACCGGATAGTCGATCTTAAATGTGAACGGCGTCATCGCTCGACCTCGTATACCTGGTTGTAAATATCCCGTTCTAAAGTCCCCGCCTCAGTCTCTATGATACTATAAAGCTCAAACAATTCCGTGACGAGTTTGCCGACGTTTCCCTGAAAGTGCTGGTTGAAAAGCACTATTCCGGAATGATGCAAGCCCTGTACCAACCAGTCGGCGTGCAGCTCCCAGAATCCCCGATCGTGGGTAACCAACGTGCGCCGCTGAGCGGTTGCATATTCCAGATGCTCGATATCATCAGCATCCGCCAATCCAACTTCTTCGCAGCGAACAACGTCAACCCCACGCTCACGCAGTTGTACAGCGGCGGCTTTAGGAATGTGGGTGTCAAAGTAATAGCGCAACATGACAATAGTATACAGTGCGTGTCTGCGACTAGACAGTGACGTGAACGTCTTAACAAAAACGGGCGATCCCGATATGGGGATCGCCCGTCTGTTTTCGGTCGCGGAGCCGCGTTAGTTCTCGTCTTCGTACTCGTAGTCTTCTTCGTCTTCCCAGTCCTCGCCGTGCGAGTGACCATGTTCCAGCTCTTCCGGGGTCGCCTCGCGAATGCCGACGACATCCACGTCGTAGGTCAGGGTTTTGCCCGCCAGCCGGTCGTTGAAGTCCAGCACAACGACCTTGTCGGTAATTTCGAGAACCTGCGCCGGGTAAGCGTAGCCGTCTTCGTCCTCGACCTCGACATCCATCCCGACTTCGAGTTCGTCGATGTTGGGGATGTCCTCGCGGTCGATTTCCTCGATCTCATCCTCGTCGTATTCGCCATACGCATCTTCGGGCTGGAGCGTCACGCTGAATTTATCGCCAACCTTGCGACCCGTGAGCGCGACTTCCAGACCGGGAAGAATTTCTTCCGCGCCATGAAGATACTCCATCGGCTCGCCGCCGGTTTCGGTCACGACTTCGCCGTCGACGGTCAACACGTACCGCAAGCTGACGACCAAATCATCCTGAATAGTCTGCATTGTTAGGAAATTTCCCTCATCTAGCGCCCCGCCAAATATCGGGGTCGATAAGGTCGCATTATATAGGAAGCGGGGGGTGAATGGAAGTGAAAAAACAAAGTGCTGAGTGACGAGGGCTGAGAAAAAAGGTGTTCATGCGGAGAATGTCATGCCGTCTATGCTATACTGTAATCACTCCGCAGGCAGGCACGGCAAACTGGTATGAACGTCGTCCAGAGCATCAACCTGATCGCCATCAACCCGAAGATTCGGCGCGGTCGCGCGCACATCATCGGCACAACCGTGACCGTCACCGACGTTGCCATCGCCCACGTCTATCACGGTCAGAACGCCGACGGTATCGCCGACTGGTATGCGCTGTCGCTTCCCCAGGTCTATGCCGCGCTGTCCTACTACTACGATCACAAAGCCGAGATTGATGAGCAGATTCGTGCTCAAATTCGACGCGGCGAGGAGCTAGAGGAAAAGCGCGTTGGCGGCGAAGGTTCGCTTCTACCTCGATGAGAACGTTCAAATGGCGATCGCCGAACAATTGAAGCGGCGCGGGATCGACGTGGTCACCGTGCGCGACCTCGACCTGCTGGGGGACGCAGATGTCACGCATCTGGAACGCGCGACCGGGATGGGGCGCGTACTCTGCACCCACGAGCCCGACTACAGCGACCTAGCAGTCGAGCGGGAACACGCCGGAATCATATTCGGTCAGCAGCACAAGCGCACGATTGGCGAGTGGGTCGCGTTTCTGGAGTTAATTCACGGAATCTATGACGCTGACGAGATGCGAAACGTCGTCGAGTACGTGAAACCGCTCTAAACCCCCGACAGGCTCAGTCCAGCACGATCAGGTTGGCGAAGCTCGCCGCCAGAATTTTCAGCCCAAACTTGACGAAGCGCACCTGCACTTCCTCGTCCTGCCCGTCCGGCTTGCTGGTGATGACCGTGCCTTCGCCGAACTTGCTGTGGAACACGCGCTGCCCGGCTTTGAAGCGGGTTTCGCGCTGCTTGCGCGCCGCCTTCTCGAACGAGATGACGTTGCTCGGCATCGACGGCTGGCGCTCCCAGCGGGTCGCCGTCTCGTAGCCGGTGCGGTCGCGCAGGGTTTGCAGGCGCGGCGAAATGCCCTCGGTCAGTTCGGGCGGGATGTCGCCCAGGAAACGCGACGGCACGCCGGGGATGCTCTCGCCATACAGCGACCGCCGGAAGGCATAGGTCAGGTAGAGCGCGTCCTTCGCTCGCGTCAGCCCGACGTACAGCAGACGGCGTTCTTCCGCCATCGCGTCCGGCTCGCTGAACGAGCGCGAGTGCGGCAGCAGCCCGTCTTCCAGCCCGGTGATGAACACGACCGGATATTCCAGCCCTTTCGCCGCGTGCAGCGTCAGCAGCGTCACGCCCTCTTTCTCGGTGTCGAGCGAGTCGATGTCGGAAACCAGCGCCGTCTCGGTCAGGAATTCGTTCAGTTCGAGGTCTTTCTTGTCGGAGAGCAGACCGCGCAGCGCGGCGACGTTCTCCATGCGCTCCTCGGCTTCTTCGTGCGTCTCGCTGATATCGGTGAGGTACAGGTTGTAGCCGATGCGCGCCAGTAGCTCGTCGAACACGACCGTCAGGTCATTCTGCTCCGCCAGCACCTGCAGGTCGCTGATCAGCTCGGCAAAGCTGACAAGTGCTTTCGCCGCCCGCCCGGTCAGCGGCGACGCCGCGCCGCGCACCAGCGCGTCGAGCGCCTCGCCGGTAGTCATCTGGCTTTTCAGCGCCCACTCGTTGAACTGATCCAGCGACTTCTTGCCGATCCCGCGCCCCGGCACGTTGACGATGCGCTCGAAGCTGACCATCTCGTTCGGGTTGTTGATCACGCGCAGGTAGGCGACCAGATCGCGCACTTCGCGCCGCTTGTAGAAGCCGACGCCGCCGACCAGCTTGTAACTGATGCCGTACTTGATGAACGCTTCTTCAAACGCCCGCGACTGGGCGTTGGTGCGATACATCACGGCAAAATCGCTCAGCCCATAGCCCTCGCGCTTCTTCAGCCGGGTGATGGTGTTGACGACGTAATCGCCTTCCTCGCTTTCGCTGTATGCCTCGTAGATCGTCACCAGCGCGCCCTCTTTGCGGTCGGTGAACAGCGCTTTCGGCGTGCGATGGATGTTCTTGTCGATCACCGCCCGCGCCGTGTCCAGCACGATCTGGGTCGAGCGGTAATTCTGCTCCAGCAAAATCACGCGCGCTTGCGGGTAGTCGCGCCGGAACTGCTCCACGTTGCGATAGTCCGCGCCCCGGAAAGCGTAAATGCCCTGATCCTCGTCGCCAACCACGAACACATTCTCCTGCGGCGCGGCAAGGATTTTGACGAGTTGGTA
>JADLHH010000213.1 GCA_020848855.1 Anaerolineae bacterium
CTGGGTGCGGACAGCTACGCCACCCTGCTCCGTGGGGCATACATCGCCATCAAAGCGGTCGCTCCAGACGCTCTGATCATCAGCGCCGGGCTTGCGCCGACCGGATTCAACGACTTCATCAACGCCGTCGACGACCGCCAGTATCTGGCGCGGCTGTACCAGCTTGGGCTGGCGGACATGAGCGACGCGGTCGGTGCGCACCCGTTCGGCTTCGCCAATCCGCCGGATACCGTTTGCTGCGACGCGCCGGACGGCGTGCTGAGCCATTTTGGTCATCCCAGCTTCTACTTCCGAAACACGCTCGACGATTACCGGCAGATCATGAACACCAGCGGCGATACGACGACACTGATCTGGATCACACAGTTCGGCTGGGGAACCAGCGAAGATACGCCCGCGCCGCCGCGCAACAGCCTGTACGTCAGTTACAATTCACTGGAAGAACAGGCGGATTATGTCGCCCGTGCCTACGAGCTTGGCGAGCATTCGGGGAGCGTCGGGGTGATGATCCTGTCGAACCTGAACGGCTGCCTCGTTCAGCCTGCTAACGCAGAAGCCTGCTACTACAGTTTGCTCGCGCCGTCGGGACAACCGCGCCCGGCGTACCGGCTGCTCAGCCAGATATTCGCCCCTGCCGTCGTCGGTTAGGCGAGTTGATCGTCCGGGTAATTGGCGCGCGACCGCGACGTGCCGCGCATGTAGGTCAGATAACGCTTGATATCGAACTGAACCGGCATCCGGTAGGTGCTGTGCAGAAGCTCGACCTGTTGAATGCGGCTGAGCTTGAACGCGCGCACGCGCCGGGTCTGCGTATCGTAACCCACCACATAGATCACGCCGTTGGGCTTACATTCGACGAAATAGACGCGCACTTCGCGCTCGCGCGCCTTGCCGTCCTCGCGGGCGCGATACCACAGCCGCACCGAGCGTTCCTGCGCCCAGGCACGGGTAATCGTGTCGAGAATTTCGATGCGCTTGGGGTCTACCGACTGCGACTGCACCATGTCAGTCAGCACGTCGGCGTGCATGGCGACGGGTTCGGGGAGCGCACGGCTCAGCTTGGCGACGGCGGACGCGAGATGCGGGTTATACTGCCGCGACATGGCGGCGGCGAGCATCAGCGCCACCGTCTCGTCAAAGCTGAGGCGAATGCTCGCCTGATACTCCTCGCGTTCGAGAAAAAAGCGCCCTTCCCGCTGGTAGATGGGAACACCCACCTCGGTGAGCAGGGACAGATCACGATAGACGGTACGCCGATCAACGCCACATGCTTCTGCCAGCTCGACTGCACGCATCCCTGAGCTGCTGCGAAACAGAAGCTGCTCCATCTGGAGCAAACGATCTGTGCGACTCGTCGGTCGGGTCATCCCTCGCCCTTCACTAACGTGTGAATTAAGTGTGAAATGCAGTATAGCATCGTTCGATTTTTCGCGCTGAGTCGGGCGTGACAATTTATGAACGTGGGGTAACCGTCGCTGTAATAGTGTTCGTCTGCCTCGGCTGGCGCGTTGCAGTTTCGGTTGGCGGCGGGCTGTTGGTGTGCGTCGCTGTCGGCGTGTCGGTATCTGCCGGGGTGTCACTGGGAGTCGGTGTGTCCGTATCGACCCGCTTATCGGTTGCCGTCGGCGGAACGGGCGTGTCGGTCGGCAGTTGGGTTGGCGGCAGCGTGTTGGTGGCGATTACCAGCGGCGTAGGCGTGTCCGCCGGTGTGTTCGTCAGCGTCGGGCTGAGTGTATTTGTTGGTGTAAGTGTTGGCGGCGGCTCGTCGGGCTGGCGTTCGGCGCGAACGGCAAGCTCTTCGCTCATGGGCACGAGATCGACCGACAGCACGCCGTCGCTGTCGACGCTGGTCAATTCCGAGCCGACGACCGCGCCCGACAGCGGATCCCAGATATCGACCGCGTACTTTCCTGGCGGCATCTGATCGATGCGGTAGGTGAACAGCAGCGGCGCGCGCTCGGTCGCCAGCCGATCCCAGGTGTAATCCCGGTTCTGAAGCCACGACAGCGCCACACCCGCCGCCGAATCGCGCAGGGTCAGCATCCGCACCGGCGCGACCAGATGCCCAATTTCGAGGTAGTCCAGTTCGAGCCAGTCGTCGCCGACATTTTCGAGGGTGACTTGGTGTGAGCCGATGCTCAGCGGCACGCGCAGCGCAACGTCGTTCGCGCCGGGGTCGAGCACCAGTTCGGCGGCGGGCTTACCATCGACCCGCACCGCCAACCGCGCGCCCGCCGCGAGCGATGTCGCCCGAATCCGTGCCTCGAAATAGGTGTCATAGGGTGCGACCACGCTGTAGGTTTGCATCTGGTGACGGTCGCGGCTGTACACTTCGCCGAACAGATAGCTGGTGACCGTGCTCACATCCGGCAGCGCGCCATCAGCGGTGAGCAGGCGCGGCAGCGGCGGGTCTCCGCCTTCGCTGCGACGGCGCAGGAAATTGCTGATGCGCAGCGGTTGATAGACCGCCTCGTCATCGCTCACCAGGGCGGCTTCGGCAGGCTGGAGATCGAGGTTCGCCCAGTCCACCGTCGCGGCGAATGCGGCGAGCGGCGGATAGTAGCGCTGCAAGCCGAGCGGGACGACGTAGGTTTCGCCATAGGCGCTCATCGCGCCGCCGCCCGCCCCGGAGAACGCCGCCGCCCACAGCGTCGTCTGCACGCTGATGCCGTCCGCATCGTCAGAGGTCGGCTCTAGCCAGGGATTGAGCGCGAATTCGGTCAGCAGCGTCGGCGCGTCAACCGCGTTCAGGTTCTGGCGGATCGGCTCCAGCGCGCCGACCACCTGATCGGCGGTCGTTTCGAACGGGCGGCGCTGGAAGAAACGCGCCTGCGTGAAGCTCAGCAGTGGATTGTCGGTGATGATCGGGTCGTTGTCACGGCTCCCGGCGGTGATCAGGTGGCGGTTCTGGTCAACCTCGCGCAGATAACCCGCCATCTGCGTTAACCATTCCGACGCGACCGGTGGGTTGTAGTTGGTCGTGCGGTCGATCTCGTCAACGATTTCCCAGGCGAACACCTGCGGACTGTAGCCCCAGCGAGCGGCGATGTACCGCAGCCGCTGGCGGAACAGCGCCTGCGCTCGCTCGTTGGCGAAGAACGCGCCGGGGCTGGTCATGAAGCCGCCGTTGCGAGCGTTGTAGCCGTAATTATCCCAGTCGGCGCTGGTATCCGGGCGTGGTGGGTTGTTGGGCACGACCACCGGCAGCCCCTGATAGGTCGTCAGCGCCTGATGCCACAGCAGCACCAGTTGAAGCGAAACACCGTAGTCCGCCGCCAGGTTGAGGATCGTGTCGAGGCGGGCGGCGTCATCCTGCGCGGCGCGGTAATCGCCTGCCGGGTTGCTCCATTCCAGCCCGATAAACCAGGGATCGTCGATCAGCAGCCGGGCATAGTTACCCCCTGCTTCGCTCAATTCTCGCAGCCATTTCTCGTAAGCGACCAAGCCGCCGCCGGCGTTCCACGACCACAACAGATTGTGCCCGA
>JADLHH010000214.1 GCA_020848855.1 Anaerolineae bacterium
CGGAGGCTGAAAGCCATCCGGCTACTTTTTCCGGCGGGAAGTCGGCTGAAGCCGACTCAAACCCGCCGATGCGCAAATAGAAACTCATGTGTCACCGAGCGAAAAAACAGTTTACGGATAGATACTAAGCCTACCATCAGACGACCGCCGCACAAATCCCTCACGGACTGCCGTTGTTTTGCTCCATGTGACAAATTGCACAAATACCAGTACGTTTGTTACTCAACGAGCGGGTGACGGCAGTTTACCATCTGCGGGTATCGCAACAATCCGGTCGAGGAGAGCGCACAGCGGGCTTGGATGCGGCGATCAGGAGCGAATCCACTTCATAGCGAGAGCCTTGCTCGCGCGCCGAGCCAGGGCAGACTCCGGCTGTGTTCGAGCCGCTGACCATTCTGCCGATTCCACATGACGCCAACGACAACACCCATCTGGACGAACCTGAAACCGGACATACTGGATGCGCTGCCCACCTGTACGGCTGGCGGCGCGTGATGAACGTGTTTGTACTGTCCCGCGTCCCCGGCGCGGGGCGAACACCTGTCAGGAGACTGAACCCACCATGACCAATATGGCGGCATTTATCGAGGAGCTGGAACGCCGCAAGCGCATCGCCCAGGGCACGCCGCAGGACGCCGAAGCGCAGCACCGCAAGCGGCGGCTCACCGCCCGCGAGCGTATCGACCTGCTGTTCGACCCCGGCACATTTTCCGAGATCGATTCGCTGGTCACGCCGCGCTATGAAAGCTACCTCGGCGGCAAGGAATCGCGTTACGGCGATGGCGTCGTCACCGGCTTTGGCTTGATCGATGGGCGGCGGGTGATGGTCGCCGCGCAGGACGCCAGCGTGATGGGCGGCTCGCTGGGCGAGATGCACGCCAACAAGATCGTCAAGGCGATGCGTATGGCGCTCGAATACGGCTGCCCGTTCATCGCCCTCAATGACTCCGGCGGCGCGCGCATTCAGGAAGGCGTGGACAGCCTCGGCGGCTACGCCCGCATCTTCGACGCCAACTGCGAAGCGTCGGGCGTGATTCCGCAGCTTTCGGTGATCATGGGACCGTGCGCCGGCGGTGCGGTCTATTCGCCCGCTCTGACCGATTTCGTGTTCATGACCGAGCACAGCTACATGTTCATCACCGGTCCCGACGTGGTCAAGGCGGTGATGCAGGAAGAAGTCAGCCTCGAAGCGCTCGGCGGCGGCGCGATCCACAGCCAGGAGAGCGGCGTTTGCCATTTCCTGACCAGTGACGACCGCGACTGCCTCAGCCGGGTGCGCACGCTGCTCAGCTACCTGCCGTCGAACAACCGCGAAGACCCGCCCTATATCCGCCCGGCAGATGACCCGGAGCGCCGCTGCCCCGAACTGGAGCAGATCGTGCCGGCTGCGCCCTACAAGCCCTACGACGTGCGCGAGGTGATCGCCACCATCGTCGACGACGGGCGCTTCTTCGAGGTGCATCAGCTATGGGCAGAAAACATGGTCGTCGGCTTCGCCCGCATGAATGGCTGGGTGGTCGGCATCGTCGCCAACCAGCCGCTGGTGCTGGCGGGCTGCATCGACATCAAGGCGTCGATCAAGGCGGCGCACTTCATTCGCATCTGCGACGCCTACAACGTGCCGATCATCACGCTGCAGGACGTGCCCGGCTTCCTGCCCGGCAAGGATCAGGAATACGGCGGCATCATTCGCAATGGCGCGCGCATGATCTACGCCTACAGCGAAGCGACCGTCCCCAAGCTGATGGTCATCCTGCGCAAGAGCTACGGCGGCGCGTACTGTGTGATGAGCAGCAAGGGGCTGCGCGGCGACCTGCTGTACGCCTGGCCCAACGCCGAGATCGCCGTGATGGGGGCGGAAGGCGCGGTCAACATTCTGTTCCGGGGCGAACTGAAAACCGCCGAAAACCCCGCTGAGCGCCGCGCCGAGCTGGTCGAGGACTACGAGCGCCAGTTCAGCAACCCGTACGTGGCGGCGTCGCGCGGCTTGATCGACGACGTGATCGCTCCGCGTGACACGCGGCGTGCGCTGATTCGCGGGCTGGAGCTGACGATATCCAAGCGCGAGCGGCACAGCGCCCGCAAACACGGGATTTCCCCGGCGTAGCGGTGTGTAGGGGCGCACGGCTTGGCTTGCAAAGCAAGCACGCGCCCGGAGGCAAAAACAGGCAATGTTCCGAAAAATTCTGATCGCCAACCGGGGCGAAATCGCGGTGCGGATCATCCAGACCTGCCGCGAAATGGGAATTGCGACGGTCGCGCTGTACCAGGAGCCGGACGAAACCTCGCTGCACGTCCGGCTGTCCGACGAATGTGTGCTGCTCAGGACGCCGGACGGATTCATGGATCAGGCGGAGATTCTGCGCATCGCCGTCGAGAAGGGCGCGGACGCGATTCACCCCGGCATCGGCTTTCTGTCCGAAAACCTCGACTTCATTCGCGCCTGCGAAGCAGCAGGGATCGCCTTTATCGGCGCTTCGGGCGCGGTGGTCGAGCGGCTGAGCGACAAGCTCGACGTGCTGGCGCGGGTGCGCGCTGCCGGGTTCCCGGCGGTCACTACGTCGGCGGAGTCGTACAGCGTCGGTGATGTCGAGGCGATGCGCGCCGAAGCCGACCGGCTCGGCTACCCGATCGTGATCAAGTCGTGCAGCGGTGGACGCGGACCGGGCGCGCGGCTGGTGCATACGCCGGGGCAGCTTACGACGGCGCTGCGCCGCGCCCGCACCGAAGCGCAGTTGGTTTATGGCGTCCAGCGCTTCTATCTGGAAAAGGCGATTCTGCCCGCGCACCAGGTCGGCGTGCAGGTGCTGGCGGACAAACACGGGAATCGCGTGCATCTGGAAGAGCGCGAAGGGTCGCTGCTGCGCAACGGTCAGAAAGTGATCGAGGAATCGCCCGCGCCATGTCTGTCGTCCGACCAGCGGGCGGCGCTGTGGGCGGCGGCGCTCAAGATCGCGGCGCTGTTCGGGCACGAGAACGTGGCGACCGTCGAATTTCTGGTGGACGATGCGCGCAATTTCTACTTCGCCGAAATCAAGCCGCGCCTGCAGGTCGAGCATCCGCTGACCGAGATGCGAACCCGTATCGATCTCGTGCGCGAGCAGATTCGGGTCGCCGCCGGCGAGCCGCTGGGGTTCGCGCAGGCGGATATTCACCCGCGAGGCTGGGCGATTCTGTGCCGCATCAACGCTGAAGACCCGCTCACCCAACTGCCGAGTCCCGGGGCGGTGCGCGTACGCCTGCCGTTCGGCGCGGAGGTGCGCGTCGATACCTATATCGCCGATCACGGCTGGGTTCCGCACGACTACAACCCGCTGATCGCCAAGGTGACGGTGTGGGCGGCAGAGCGCGAGCCGTGCCTGCAGCGGATGCTGCGGGCGCTGCAGGATTTCTGGCTGCCCGGCGGGCGCACCAACCTGCCGCTCCTTCGCCAGATTCTCGAAGCGCCCGGTATCCGCGCCGGGGATTACTTTGCGCGCCCGCAGGAGCCGCCGCCGGTGCATGACGACACATATCTGCGCGATCTGGCGGTGGTCGCGGCGACGCTGCACAGCGGGCGCTACCGGACGGCGGTTGACAGCGCGGTACCGGAGCGTGTGCTGAGCGGCTGGCATCGGGACAGCCGCCGCCTGCCGGAGTAGGGGGATATTCGCATGAGCAAATACGCCGTCACGATTGACGGGCGGAGCTACGAACTCGAATTCGATCTGCCGCTCCAGCGCGGGCGGGAATTTCAGGTTACGGTCGGCGGCGAGGCGGTGCGCGTTCGCATCCCGCTGACCGGCGAAGTCGATTGGGTGATCGTCGACGACCGCCCTTACGAGGTGTACGTCGATGCCGGTGTGCATCTTCTGCAGAGCCGGAACAGCATTCACGCCATCGACGTGCGTGACCGCGACACAGCCACGCGCGCGCTCAGCGCGGATGGACGCATCAAAGCACCGATTCCGGGGATGATCGCCCGCGTGCTGGTCGAACCGGGGCAGACCGTCGAGATCGGTCAGCCGCTGCTGATTCTGGAAGCTATGAAGATGGAGAACGAAATCCGCGCGCCGCGCGACGGGATCATCGCTGCTGTGCACGTTGGCGAGGGGCGCATCGTGCCACGCGGCGAGCTGCTGGCGGAAGTCACCTGATTGCCGCTGCGCAGCGTGTTGAATAGCTGATGATCAGTGTCGCAAGGCGTTGGTAGTCCAGCCCGCCTGTGCGGAAACGCCGAATCGGGCGTGTCTCCCGGCTGCGTTTATGCTGCTGCTTTTGGCGTGGTCATCGACCAGCGCGCCAGCATGACCATAGCGACCAGCGAGAGCAGCGCGCCCGCCAGAAACGGTGCGGATGCGCCGAATCCACCCCAACCGCCGATCCCTTGCCACAGGATGCCCGCCAGGAGACTCGCCGGGAATGCCGCCAGCCCGATCACCGCGTTGTACACGCCGTAAGCCGTCCCGCGCTGCTGGCTCGAAACCAGGTCCGCGACCAGCGCTTTCGCCGTGCCCTCGAATACGCCGTAATAGATGCCATAGACGGCGTACAGCGCCCAGATTTCCCACGCCTGCTGCGCCAGCGCGAAACCCAGATAAATCAGCCCGTAGACCGACCAGCCGACGAGAATCAGCCGCTTGCGACCGAGTCGATCCGAAAGAGCGCCTGCCGGTCCGGCGACGAGCGCGTAAACCACGTTGAAGGCGATCAACATGCCGAGCGTCGCGACGACGCTCAAGCCGCGCTCCTGCGCTCGCAGAATCAGGAAGGCGTCGGACGAGTTGCCGAGCGTGAAGATCACGACGATCACCAGGAATGCTTTGAAAGACGGGCTGAAGCCGCTGAGACTCAGGCGTGGTGGGTTGGCGCTGCGCGCCGACTTCGCTTCTCGGATGCCGAACGCGAGCGTCACCACTGCCAGCGCTGCCGGAATCACGCTGATGATCACCAGCGTCTGAAAGGTGGAGCGTTCCAGGTCGACCGCGTTGGTCTGCATGGCGGCGACGACCACCAGCGCGATGCACAAGCCCAGCGCCGCGCCGAAGGTGTCGCCCGCACGGTGCAGCCCGAATGCCAGCCCCCGCTGACGCTCATCGACGCTGTCGGCGATCAGCGCGTCGCGCGGGGCGGTGCGGATTCCTTTGCCGACCCGGTCGCTGAAACGTACTGCCAGCACGCCGAGCCAGCCTGTCGTCACGTACAGGAACGGCTTGGCGAGCGTCGATAGTCCGTAGCCGGCTATCGTCAGTCCCTTGCGCGAACCCAGACGATCCGAAAACCACCCGGAAGCGACCTTCAGCAGGCTGGATGTCGTCTCGGCGATGCCTTCAATCAACCCGATGATGCTCGTCTGCACGCCGAGGACGTTCGCCAGAAACAGCGGCAGCAGGTTGAAGATCATCTCGCTGGAGATGTCCGTCAGGAAACTGGTGACGGTCATCACCCAGACATTGCGCGGCAGTGACTTCAGCCCCGACCGGGGCGACGCACTCGTGTTCAAGAGTTTGCCTCCGATAAAAAGCGATGAGCCTGCCGGCTCAGGAATCGTGGATTTCGTGGGTCAGCACCAGGTCGGCGCGACCTTTGAGCACGCGCAAGCCGATGCAGGTGGTCGGCACGGCGTCCTGCAGTTCCCGGCACGTAGCTTCCGAAATCAGGATTCTGCCGCCGCGGCTCATGGTGTGAAGCTGCGCCGCCAGGTTGACCGTATCGCCGACGGCGGTGTAGTTCATCATGTCCGGCGCGCCGACGTTGCCGACGATCGCCGTTCCGGTGTGGATGCCGAAATTGAGCGGCATCCGAAACAGCGGCTCGAACTGGCGCGTCAGGGCTGACAGATTCCGGCGGATGTACAGCGCGGTTTTCGCCGCCCGCTCCGCGTGATTCGCCTGCGGCAGCGGCGCGTTGTAGAGCGCCATCATGCAGTCGCTCATGAAGCGGTCGGCGGTTCCGCCGTGATCGCGGATTGCGCCGACGATCAGCGCGTGATAGGCGTTCAGGATATTCAGAATTTGCTCCGGCTCGGTGTGTTCCGCAATCGTCGTGAAGCCTTCCAGCCCGACGAACATCACCGTCACCTGCTGCAGCGTCCCGCCGAGCTTGACCTGAGTGGGGTCGCGCAGAAGCTGTTCCACGACTGACGGCGCGACGAATCGCTCGAAGGTGGTGCGGATCGTCTCCTGCATGGCGCGCAGTTCGTCGGTTTCCACTTTCGAGCGCAGGCGTATCCGCACCCGTTCTATCAGTTCGCGCGGGTTGAACGGCTTGGTCACATAGTCGTCAGCGCCCAGCTTCAGCCCCTGCACCCGGCTGTCTACGGTGTCGAGCGCCGTCAGCATCAGGATCGGGATGGCGGCGGTGCGGCTGTCGCGCTTCAGTTCCTGCACCACTTCAAAGCCGGGCATGCCCGGCATATTCACGTCGAGGATCAGCAGATCGGGCAGGTTTTCTTTCGCTTTAGCAATCGCTTCGTAACCGTCTGCCGCCTGGATGGCGTCTAAATTCATGCTCTGGATGATGTCTGCGAGGAGTTGTCGCCCGCTCTGGTTGTCGTCGACGACGAGGACGTTCACGTAATCTGCTCCCTCATCCGAGATATTGCCGCAGCTTGGCGGTCAGGTCGCGCATATTGATAGGCTTGGAGACGTAGTCGTTGCACCCGGCTTCCAGCGCCCGCTCGCGGTCGCCCATCATGGCGTGCGCCGTTAGAGCGATGATCGGAGTCGCGGCGAGACCGGGGTCGTTCTTGAGCGTGCGGGTCGCCGTCCAGCCGTCCACGCGCGGCAGCGACAAATCCATCAAAATCAGATCGGGCTTTTCCGAGAGCGCCGAGCGAATGCCTTCTTCGCCATCTTTGGCGACAAGCACCTGATACCCCATCGAATTGAGCACGTCGGAGATCAGAACCATATTGTCTGAGTTGTCCTCAATCACAAGAATGCGCCTCATCACAATCCTTTTCCCCACGCCACCCTTATTCTATTTTATGCTTTTTAGATTTGCGCGGCTACTTTTTCGTCGCGGGGTGACGACCATTCGCGCGTTCGGCAGGGGGCATCCAGGCGACGCGGCTGAAGCGGTAGGGCGCGGGCGGGCGGGGTGACTTCCGCTGCGACGGCAGCGCCAGAAAAACCGTACTGCCGCGATCGGGGGCGCTTTTCAGCCAGAGCGCGCCTTCGTGCAGTTCGGCAAGGCGCTTGGCGATGGTCAGCCCCAAGCCGGTGCCGAAATACTGTTCGGTGCGCGGGTCGGCGATCTGGTAGAACTCGTCGAAGATGCGCGCCTGATCTTCCGGTGGGATGCCGATCCCGGTGTCGCCGACTTCGACGATCATCCATTCCCCATCCGCCAGCCAGCCGGTCACGGGGAGTTGAAACTGCGCCGAAACCCCATTTCGAACCTGAATGCACCGGCTGCGGATGGTCACTTCGCCCTCGAACGTGAACTTCATGGCGTTGTCGAGCATCTGCGCGACGATCTGGTAAATGCGGGCTTCGTCGCCCAGGATCGGCGGCAGGTTCCCATCGAGGTCGCGGATCAGCTTCAGGCGTTTTTTGCCCCGGCGCGCGTCCAGCGTATCGGCTGCCCGTTCGATTACCTCGCTGAGCGAGAAGGGCGCGCGGGCAATCGCCAGCCGCCCGGCGTCGATGGCGTTCAGGTCGAGCATGTTGGTGATCATTTCCAGCAGGTTGTCGCTGTTGCGCCGGATTTTGCCGAGGCGGTCGAGCTGCTTCTTGTTGAGGTCGCCGTACAACCCGCTGTGCAGCAGTTCGGTATAGCCGATGATCGAGTTGAGCGGCGTGCGCAGCCGGTGACCGAGGTTGTCGAGGAATTCGCTCCGGTGCTGTCCGGCGGTCTGAAGCGCCCGCGAAAGCGCCGCGTTTTCGGCTTTCAGGCTGGCGGCTTCGCCCAGCGCCTGCCGCAGATCGCGGTTGGCGAGGTGCAGTTCCACCGTCAGTTGGTCGATGGGCTGACGGGCTTGCGCGCGCCCGACCACCCATCCCAGCCACGCGATTCCCGCCGCCGCCAGCGCCGGCGCGCCCGAATACAGCCAGTCGGGCAGCATCAGCAGGCTGGCACACGCGAACAGCATCAGCAAGCCCGCCCCGCGCAGCGCCGCCGCGTCTGGGTGACGAGCGATCAGGATTGTCCACAGGGCTGTCCCCGCGTGGAACAGCACGATGGCGTAGACGACGATATGCGCGGCTGGCGTATCACGTCCTGCCCAGATCAGCAGCAGAAGCGCGACCAGCGTCGCCGGAAGCGCGCGGCTGAGCAGGTGGCTGATTCGGGATTCGGTGGTGAGGTAGCGGGCGAGAAACGCGAAGCCGGCGAGTGCCGTCGCTGCCAGCCCGGACGCGGCGGGCGCATAATTGCCCGGTACGAGCGTGCCGAGCAGCCCCCACAGCAGGAGCGCGCGGCTCAGCGCCACAAGCTGCGGATGCGTCGGGGCGCGGTGGGGCTGCACGGCGAGGTTGAACAGCAGCGCGGCGGCGACGCCAACAGCGCAGAGACTCGACAGCAGCTCCACAGCGAGGGGCAAGTATCCACTCC
>JADLHH010000215.1 GCA_020848855.1 Anaerolineae bacterium
CTGCTTCGCTTCTTGAATACTGTTCACTTTGATTTCAAGTGTTCCACCCCTCATCAAGGAATCTATTCGTTGTCTGTATTCCTGTGGATTCCCCATATTGCCCTCCGTAATATATGCTTGTATTGAAACAATCTATTATTGCTCGAATCCAAAATCATTGCTCTCACTTTTCGGAACGTACATTCAATGCTATGATGATCGGGTCGTATCCCCAGGAATCCGCAGCAGATGAGCGGCATTTCGTCTGGAAGGTGAGGCATGCCATGAGCAGCATCGTCGGTCGGTAATCACGAGAGCGATTGTCTTTTGTATCCGCCGCTTACCCGCGCGCGGTCGTGATTCCCAACCGATACCCTGTTGCGCATGGAGTCTCACAACCTGATGAAACGCTGGTTTTCCGGGCTGAACCCGGATTTCAATAAGCTGTGGCTCGGTCAGTCCGTCTCTGAATTTGGCTCGCGCATTACCCGCTCCGGCATCCCGCTGATTGCCGTAATCACGCTCGGCGCGTCACCCGCCCAGATGGGCGTTCTGACGGCGTTCGCATCGATCCCGGTGCTGCTGTTCGGCTTGTTCGTCGGCGTGTGGGTGGATCGCCTGCCCCGCCGCCCGATCATGATCGGGGTTGACCTGCTGCGGCTGGCGCTGCTGCTGACGATCCCCGCTGCCGCCCTGAGCGGACACCTGAGCATCGAGCTGCTGTACGTCATCGTCGCCGCGCTGAGCGTGCTGGGGCTGGTATTTGAGACGGCGTACCGCGCCTACCTGCCATCGGTGGTCGAGCGCGATCAGATCGTCGAAGGCAACAGCCGCCTCTCAACGACCGACGCGCTCGCCGAGATCGGCGGTCCGGCGGTCGCCGGCGTGCTGATCCAGGTGATCAGCGCGCCGCTGGCGATCCTGTTCGACGCGCTCACGTTCCTGTTTTCGGCATCCAGCTTCACGCTCATCCGCAAGCGGGAAGCCAAGCCCAAGCCGAGCGGCGATACACCGTCGGTCATGCGCGAAATCGCCGAAGGGGTGCGCGTGATCGCCCGCGACCCGGTGCTGCGCACGCTGGCGATCAGCCTGGGGCTGCACAGCTTCTTCGGCAGTTTTTACGGCACGCTCTATGATCTGTATGGCATCCGCGACCTCGGCTTAACGCCCGGCATCCTCGGCTTTCTGATCGCGGCGGGCGGGATCGGGGCGCTGGCGGGCGCGGTGCTGGCAAGCCGCGTCCAGCGGCGGTTCGGGCTGGGCAGAATTCTGGTCGGGGCGATGCTGGTGAACGCGCTGGTCGGGCTGCTCACGCCGCTGGCGGGCGGGTCGATCCTGCTGGCGTCGGCGATGCTGGCAACCGCCCAGATCGTCGGCGACGCCGCAATGATCGTCTACTGGATCAACGCGGTCAGCCTGCGCCAGTTGATCGTGCCCGATCACCTGCTGGGGCGGACAAACGCGAGCTTCGGCTTTCTGGCGGAAGGTGTCGCCCCGGCAGGCGCGCTGATCGCCGGGGTGGTGGCGTCGGGCATCGGCGCGCGGCTGACGCTGTTGATCGCGGTACTGGGGATTCTGGGCGTAGCGCTGTGGGTCAGCCGCTCGCCGATTCGGCGGTTGGAAGGATTCGCGGCGCTTGAGCCGGTCATCACTTCAGAATCGGCATCCGCATCGACATAAATACGAGGGCGACCACTAGGGTCGCCCTCGAAGCGTGTCTTTAGCTGAGGTAATCGCGCAGGTGGCGGCTGCGGCGTGGGTGGCGCAGGCGGCGCAGGGCGCGCCCCTCGATCTGGCGGATGCGCTCACGCGTCAGCCCGAACGTTTCGCCGACTTCCTCCAGCGTATGGCTCCGCCCGTTGAGCAAGCCGAAACGCAGTTGCAGGATGCGGGCTTCGCGCGGCGTGAGCGTGTCCAGCAGCGAGTCGATCTTCTCGCGCAGCATCTTGTCGTAGGTGGTCTGCGACGGGCTGGGAACCGACTCGTTTTCGATGAAATGCCCGAACTCGCTGTCCTCGTCCTCGCCAACCGGGCGTTCCAGGCTGAGCGGCTGCCACGAAACACGCAGCATCCAGCGGACTTTGCGCGGGTCGACGTTCAGTTCGGCGGCGATTTCCTCCGGCGTCGGCTTGCGCCCGTTCTCCTGCTCCAGCGTCCGCGCGACACGATACAGGCGGCGGATACGGTCGCTCATGTGAACCGGCACGCGAATCGTGCGCCCCTGATCGGCTATCGCCCGCGTGATTGTCTGGCGAATCCACCACGTCGCGTAGGTGCTGAAGCGGAACCCACGCCGGAAGTCGAACTTTTCGACCGCCTTCATCAAGCCGAGGTTGCCTTCCTGAATCAGGTCGAGGAAGGGCACGCCGCGCGCCATGTATTTCTTGGCAATCGAGACCACCAGCCGGGTGTTGGCTTTGATCAGATGCTCGCGGGCAGCAATGCCTTCCTGAACCACATGCTGGAGTTCGTGCGCCCGCTTGTGGTTCGGGTTATTGCGCAGCCTGCGAGCGGCGTCCGCCCCCGCTTCCAGCTTCATCGCCAGGTCAATTTCTTCTTCGACGGTGAGCAGCGGAACGCGCGCCATCTCTTTCAGGTACATGCCAACCGTATCGTTCGACGATAGACCGGTGTAATCTTCCTCGCTGTAGCCGTCGTCATCGAATTCGGTTTCGAACTCGTCATCCGCCCAAAGCTCGGTTTCGACATCGCCCTCGCTCAGAGCGAAGTACGGATCGTCGAACGCCTCACTTTCATCCTCAAAAGTCGCATCCTCGTCGAAAAAATCGGAATCTGCAACAAAATCTAATTTGGGGTCAAACGGGTGATCGTAATCGTTCAAAGCTCCTTCCCCCCTTCGCGCTTTCCTTAATCGCTAACGATATGGAATAACTGCACTTACCGGTCGAGCAGGTGCTTCAAGCCTGCCAGACGCGGATCAATCTCTTTCTCGGCACAATCGCAGGTCGCGTAGTTCAGGTTGGTGCCACATTCCGGGCACAGCCCCCTGCAATCCGGGCGACACAGCGCGCCGCGCGTATCTTCGATCAGGACTTCGGCACGAATCAAGGGAGACAGATCGAGGATGCCGTCGTCGCTCAGGCTAAATTCGGAATCTCTGGGAGCCGGGTAGTTATATAATTCCTCAAGGTCGAGGACGACATCGCGCTGCATCGCTTCCAGGCAGCGATAGCACTCGTCTTCAACCCCGATATGCAGCGTCCCCTGAACGAGAATGCCTTCTTTGGTGCGGCTGAGGCGGAGGGGACCGCGAATGTAGGCTAGGTCAACATCGTCGGCAACACGGATGGCGGGGACATCAAAGGCGGTCTCGTGAATGTGACCCGGACCCGCGCCGAGGAGGAAGCCGATATTCAGCTTCAGGACACGGTTACTGATGTAACCGTTGGTGAATTGTTTCACTCCATTGTCCTGGATATGTTGTGTAACAATACTGTAGCCTTTACAGAAGTTATATTAGTTTCCCTTTTGTGTCAAGATCTGGGACAACTCGATCACGTGAATCAAACCACCAGCAAGCGTATTTTGAATCTTGAACATTAAGATTTTTCACGATCTTCATATTTCAACACGACTCTGAGTTTCTCGCTTACTGACCGGGACGAACGGGGCAGAAAACTACCCGTCGACGACTATCCGGGTTCAGCCGAGGGGCAAGGCGTACCTCGCCCCTACAAAAGCATAGGCGGCAAAATAAGACTTTTATCCTGCGCGCCAGCGACTCGAAGCGGCTGGCTAGCATCAGAAAAAATCTGCTGAAGCAGGCTGCTTTCCAGCTACCTTCAGATAGCTTGCTTTCTAACAGCCAGATGGCTGTCAGCCTCCGGCGGCGTCAGAGAAACATCTCCGTATCTCAAGTTGACGGGCATGGGCAGACACACCGGTCTGCCCCTACAAGCCGAGTGAATTTCGGGGGGTCGTCTACGAGCGCCCGTCCTGCTTGCGCGCCTGCGCGATGACCAGCACGGTCAGAACGACGATCACGCCAGTCAGTGTCACCTGCGTGACGATTCCGTTCCGCTGAGAGGGAGCGACGACTTCGATGTGATACGGTTGGTTGCTCGGCGGCAGGACGATTTGAGCGCCGCTCTGCGCCGGGACGTGGATAACCTGGGTATCCGGCTCCGGCTCGGCGGTAACGTGCCCGTTGCTGTAGATTTCCGGCACGGGCGGCGCAGCGATCATGACCGGCTGAGGAATCGGCTCCAATGATCCCAGGGGGATCATCACCCGGTGTTCCTCGACCGCTTGAGCAGCTTGCTGTCGACGGCGTCGCCACCCCAGCACGCGCTCGGCTCGGAGCAGGTACAGGATCGAGCCGACGACGGTGATCACGGTGATCGCCCCGCCCAGCTTGAGTGTCGGCGCGGTGTAGATGAATTCGACGATCTGCGGCATCGTGCCGGGGAGAAGCTGGACTCCGAGCATCCGACCGACCGATTCGAGCTTCGCCGGTTTACCGTCGACCAGCACCGTCCAGCCCGGATACGCCACGTCCTGCGCAACGACCACCGTGACCTGCGTCGGACTTGGGTTTGCCTCAAGCCAGATATGCTCCGGCGTGCGCCCCAGATACTTGACCGGCGTCACCAGCTCCACTGGCAGCAGCTCCGGCGCATTCTGGAGATCGGCTAACGGGGCTGAAAAAGCGTAGGGTGGCGCGCTGAGATTGCGCCAGACGCAGCGCACGTTCGGAAGCTGTGGCGACAGCGACGGACTCCCGGCAACCGGGACGAACCCGTGTTCCAGCAGCGACGCGGGGGTCTCATCCCAGGCAGGCATGTACAGCGGAGCCGGTAAATAGCCTAGGTCGGTGTTGTAGATAGTGGGGGTAACACCGCCGATGTAATAATGCGCGCCGATGGACGGCGTGCGAATATGCGCGCGGGTAAATGCCGCCATCGTGAAGAAATCGCGCCGCTGCACATTGATGAAATCGTTCGGGTACCGCTCAACGACCCACTGGATACACCGCTCGACGTATGGGTCTCCCCCGCTCAGCGACCCCCCGTGGTAATAATTCGTATAGACTTCACTCAGCGCCGCGCCCGCACCGACGAAAACCGACGCGCCGACGAGATACCGGGTGAGCTTCCCGGTTCGCTTGCCCGTGTAGTTGACGTTGGTGAGGAGCGCGCGGTTCATCCCGTCTACCCGGAAGGCAATGAGGAATACGAGCAGGAAGGACGCAACGCCCAGCATTCGCTCCGGGAAGCGCCACTGACCGAGCAGCGATATGTTCGCGTAAGCCCAAGGCACAATCGGTCGCAAGCTGATTCCCCAGGCGAGGAAAAACAGAAAGCTGATCCCGCCTACCAGCCAGAACCGCCGGTCGTCTTTCGGGTTGGCGGAGAGATGCAGCAACCGGATGGGCGGCAGAAAGACGAAGATCAGCGCGAGAAACCACAGAGGAATCACGTAGGAATACGAGAATTCGGCGAAAAGCCCCTTGAACATCATCTCCGGGTTGATGAATTGATATATCAGGGGAAACGGATCAATAGGAGGAAGTTGATCCTGGCTCGGATGATGTCCCAGGAGCGAGAAATAAAGCCCTACCGTCAGTGCGACGACCGCCATCAGCCCTGCCGCCAGCAACCCCGAAAGCACGAAACGACCGATGACGACCCGATCCAGGTCGATCCCAGAAGCTGCCGAATCGTAACGCACCGCGTACAGGGCAAAAATCAGCAGGACGATAAGAAACGCCGGAAGCGTGTAATAGATCTCGCCGCAGAAGAACAGTAGCGCAAAGACGACGGCGAGCATCACCGGAGGGTAGCGATCACGGGTGCGACGAGCGACGGCGAACGCCGCTGCCAGCAGCCAGGGGAAATAAGCCTGGGCGATTCCCAACTGGAAATATCCGATGCCGAGCGCGCCCTCCATATTCCCTTTGACAACCATCAGCGCGCCAAGCAGGATGCGGGCGATAAACCCCATTCCCAGCGACTGCGCCAGATACCACCCACCGACGCCAGCGATCATGAAATGCAGGACGATGCTTAGGGCGATGCCATTGTTCGCCCCAAACAGGACGATAGGCACGAAGGTGAACGGGTTCACGATGAAGTTGTAGGCTTCGTCGACGAAGGGCTGCCCTTCGTTGGAGTACGGCTGCCAGTACGGGATATAGCCGAGCTTCGTGAGCGAGTCTTCGAGGTAATGCGCGGAGACGACCAGATTCTCCGCTTCCGTTCCACCCAGATTGAGCGTTGGGTCGAACACCGCATAATGCTCAGAGGCGAACCACCCTAACACGATCATCAGGGCGATCTCGGCGGCGTACTGCCAGCGAATCCCACGCCAGACTTTCACCAGCGGCGTTATCACAATCGGCATATGGCGGCTTTACCTGTTCCTTCGCATTCGACCGCAATCAAGGGAATGCCTACTGAATCGTAGCATGGGATCGATAGGATTGAGAATCAAGTATTTTGCCGAGTAGCAGGCGTTATTCGGACGGCGAGCAGATTACGACGCAGCCACGACCGGCTGCGCGCGGCGCATGAGCGTGATGCCGGGCAGCATCGTGATCAACAGCAGCCCGCCGCCGACGAGGAACGGCAGCGCCGGCGTGTGCGCGAAAAACCAGCCGCCCAGCGCCGTGCCGGAGATAATGCCCAGCGTGGTTGCCGCCTGATAGTAGCCCAGCACGACGCCGTTGTACTCGTGCGAGACGGACGTAGTCGCCAGCGCCTGCAGCGTCGGCATCATAATCCCCGACGCGACCGCGAACAGCAGCAGCGCAGCGCCCGCCGGAACCGGCATGACGGCGACACCCAGCCCGAACAAGGCTAACCCGCGCGCCAGCGTCCCCATGACGACCAAGCGCCGCTCGCCGAAGCGCGGAACCATCCGCTTGATCAGCACAAGCTGAGTGAAGAACTGTCCCACCCCGACGCAGGCGAGCAGCAGCCCCACCCCCAGGTTCACCGCGTCCGGCGTTTGCCCGGCGAACAGCACCGCTTCGCCGAACAGCGCCAGCGTCGAGGTCATCAACGACAGCGCAAGCTGCGCGCCGAAGCCGATGATCAGCACCAGCACCAGCGGCGTGTTGCGGTAAATTTCGCGCAGCCCCAGCGACGGGCGGCGGCGAGTGAGCCGTTCGACGCGCAGTTCCGGCGTGAGCGATTCGTCCAGCAGCAGCCAGGTCATCAGCAGCGACACCAGCGAGATGCCCGCGCCGAGCAGGAAGCTCGCCCGGTCGCTGAACAGCGCCGCGACAATGCCGCCGATAGCCGGACCGAGGATGTAGCCGAGACCGAACGCCATCCACACCAAGCCGAGCGACTGGGCGCGTTTCTCGCGGGGACTCACGTCGGCGATATACGCCTGCGCGACGATCACGTTGCCGCCGGTGATGCCGTCGAGGATGCGAGCGGCGAACAGCATCGGCACGCTGGCGGCGAAGCCGAGCATGATGAAGCTGATGAACGTCCCCAACTGGCTGACCACCAGCACCGGGACGCGCCCGAAGCGGTCGGAAAGCTGCCCGATGGTGGGCGAGGCGATGAACTGGGCGATGAAGTAAGCTGCCAGCAGGCTGGAGATCGCTTCCGGCGACATGCTGAAATGCCGCTGCGCGTACAGGGGCAGCGTCGGCAGAACGACGGTCGCGCCCAGATAGTTTGAGAAGATGACGAGGAAGAGGACAATTGTGCGACGGCGGTTCACGAAGCACCTGAAGGCTAACGAGCACCCTTCCATTCTAGTCCTGCCGGCTAAACCGTGTAGTGCCAGTTTACGCCGATGACCGAGCCGACGCCGATGATCGGAAATATCTCCACCGGTCGCTCATCCGCGCCCGTCCATCACAACAAAAACAGCTTCTACCATTGTGGGTAGAAGCTATCAACTTTGCTAAGTGCCCGTGCTGCACCCTTTGTCAACAAGTTCGACCAGACTCCCGAACCTTTTTTGATCTTGCAAGCGAATAAGGGGTACTCTAAACTGAACAGGTTTCACCTGCTTTGCCGGTGTGCCTGATGCAGGGGCGCAGGAAGTCGATATCGTGATCCAGCCTACCATGGTTGTACTGCCTACCTATAACGAGAAGGAAAACCTGACGCCGATGATCGACGCCCTGCTGGCACTCCCGCTCAGCCTGCGCGTGCTGGTGGTGGACGACAATTCGCCCGACGGAACCGGCGCGCTCGCCGACCAACTGGCGGCGCAGCACGGGGAGCAGGTCAGCGTCCTGCACCGCGCCGAAAAAGCCGGGTTGGGTCCCGCTTATCTCGCCGGGTTTCAGCGCGCTATCGACCTCGGCGCGGAGTACATCATCCAGATGGACGCCGACTTTTCGCACCAGCCCAGGTACATCCCCGATCTGATCGACAAGCTGGAGCAGGGCTACGATCTGGTCATCGGCTCGCGCTTCGCGCCCGGCGGTGGGGTCGACCAGACCTGGAGCCGCTATCGCAAGCTGCTGAGCTGGTTTGCCAATGGGGTCTACGTGCGCGTGCTGCTGGGGATTCCGGTTTCGGACGCAACCGGCGGGTATCGCATCTGGCGGCGCGAAACGCTGACCGGCATGGGAATGGATCGCATCCAGTCGAACGGCTACGTCTTTCAGGTCGAGATGGCGTATGTCGCTTATCGCCTCGGCTACCGCATCGCCGAAATTCCGATCTACTTTCCCGACCGCGAACGCGGAAAATCAAAAATGGGGTCGCACATCATCTTTGAAGCCGCGCTGCGCGTCTGGCAGTTGATCTACCGTCATCATTCCCTGAACCCGCAGATGCGGCGCACAGTCGTTCACTGAACAGCCCATGCAGAGTCGCTTTGAACAATCGCGCATCACACAACTGATCAGCCTGTACAGCCCCGACGACCCGCCGCGCGTACCGCTGGACTTCGGCGACTATCTCTCGCTGCTGTGGCGAATCGACGGCAGCGCGGCGCAGCCCAACCGCGAGCGCTACTATCGCCAGTGCGCCCAGGCGCTCGGCAAGGCGCTGGGACCGAAAAACCACGCCCTCTACCGGCTGGTGGATTCGACCGAAGCCGGGAACATTTACAGCCAGATACCGAACCTGCCCTACCGGAGCGGCAGCCGCTTCGTCGACGCTCAGGATCGCAAATCGGCGCTCAGTCAGCTCATGGTTCTGCGCAGCGACACGCTGCGGGTCGGCACGTACAGCGATAACTGGGGCGGCGGCTGGCCCGGCAGCGGTATGCTCGACAACGACCTGCGCGAGCGCGTGTTCGCCGTGCTGTTCACAGCGCTTCAGGGGCAGTACAGCAATTTCGGGCGGCTGCTGCTGGTGATCGACATCGTGATCGCCAACCTGATCTTCGGCTTCGACGAGCCATCGGAAGTGCCGTTCGCGCAGCTTACCGCCGAATTTGGCTACCCCGACCCGCGCGACGAGCGCGTGCGCCGAGACTTCAGCACCCTGCCGCAGACCTAAGCATAAAAAACAGGGGCGTGTATGTCATGCCCCTACCCGATCCCTGCTCTCTTTTTCGGCAGCAGATTATTCAATCAAACTTCGTGAGGACGCGCTCGACGCCGGGTATCAGGCTGAGTTCGCGCACGATGTCGTCGACGTTCGCGCCTGCCAGTAGCTGCCCGGTCAGGACGATTGCCTCATAAACCACGTTGGCGATCACGCCCGTCGGGATGCGCTGCCCGGCTTCCAGCCGGATCGTCTCTTCGGTGTAAAGCTGGTCGCTGTTGACGGTGTAGACGCCGCTCACCTGCGCGGCTCGATCCACCAGATAGCGCCGGGTGACCAGCGACTTGACGTGCCCGGATAACACGACCGTGCCATCCTGCACGGCGATGCGCAGGTGATGGCGGTCAGCCTGGAGCGGGGGATAGTGCGCAATCAGGTCGCGGATATCTTCTTCAATATCCACATCGGGGCGGGTTGTTTGAGTCATTGTGAACTCCGTGTCGGGTACGCTTGCGCTGGTGCGTTAATCGCTGTTGCGCTAATTTTGCCGCTCCTGAGCGGGATTGCCAAATCCGAATTCTAACCCCGGAAGATCGCCGCGACCGGCAGGCTAAAGCCGGGCAGCACGTCACCACCGTCGAGCGTACCGTTGAGGTCATAAGCCGTGATGCCATGCTGTCGATAAGCGATCACGGTTTTCATGTGCGGCGAGATCACCCACACCAGCTTCGTCCCCGCGCGCA
>JADLHH010000216.1 GCA_020848855.1 Anaerolineae bacterium
AACTGTCAGGTACTCGTTACGCCGAAACAGCGCCTGGTCGGCGGTGGCGTACAGCACGCCCTTCGACAGCTTCGCGCCGTAGCGCACGCGCTGCCCGAAATAGGCGATGGTCACGCCGTGCAGCAGTTCATGGAGCGGCAGGACGATCACGATGGCGGCGACCAGCGCCACCCACCAGGGCACCGGCGCTTCGGGACCCGGCGCGCGCCCCACCGAAACCACCATCCACCACACCGCCATCAGCACGAGCATGACGACAATCGGGATTACTGACAGCACGTTCAGCCAGAACAGCAGCCGATCTTCGGTAAGCCGGACGTGGCGCGCTTCGGTATAGCCGGGCGGCAGCTCGTGAATCGGTTGGGGGGACATGGTCTCGCTAAACATTTTTCGACAGGGCGAGGTAGTGCCTCGCCCCTACATTCTACAGTCAACCGGGGCGTTCTGCGGCTTCACGTTTCAGGAACAGCGCCGAGCGGGTGACTTCGACGACGACAACGCCGTCCTGATTGCGCCCGTAATGCGTCAGCGTGACGATGCCGCAGTTCGGACGCGATTTGCTCTCGCGCCGCGAGGCAACGGTCGTTTCGACGTAGATGGTATCGCCGTGAAAGACCGGGTGCGGGTGCCGAATGTTCTCGTAGCCGAGGTTGGCGATGATCGTGCCGTCGGTCAAGTCGGTGACGGTGAGACCCACGACCAGACTGAGCGTGAACAACCCATTGACGACGCGCCGCCCGAACTCGGTCTTCGAGGCGAAATCCTCGTTGATGTGGAGCGGCTGCGGGTTCATCGTCAGGCTGGAAAACAGGACGTTGTCGGTTTCGGTGATGGTACGCCCCAGCGAATGCCGAAAGGTCATGCCGGGTTCAAGGTCTTCGTAGTATTTACCGGGCAAAGCGCACCCCCTGTGCTAAAAAGAAGAGCCGCCCGGCGTGAGGGGGGGACACATCGGGCGGCTTGTAGAGGGAAGGGCCTGTGACGGGTTCTCGCTCGTTTACCCTAGCCCATGAACCTGGTAATTCCAATACACCACTAGTCGGCACATTCAATCCCAAACCAACCAGGTTCAATTGCTATCAGAGTAGTTCCGGCGTCTGAAGTGCGAATTAAACTCACATGAGCGCCGAATGAGAACCCCTACACCTCTCACCCGCCCGGCGGGCTGACCTCTCCGACCGGGGCAACCTGCCCATCGGACGGGATAGCGATATTCGGATCGGTCGTCGGCGTGGCGTTGGCGCACGCATTCTGCGCGGCAGAATACTTGCCGTTGGCGACGCCGCTGGAACGAATGTTGATGGCGTTCTGGTACTGCCCCACCGCCGAACAGGTATCGCCCTGCGCGAAGTAGGCATCACCGCGCGTGACATATAGATTGTAGAGCATGTCCTGGGCTTCGGTGTAGTAACGCCCCGGTCCCAGGTTGAGCAGGGACTGCAGGGCGCTGGCGGCGCGCGGGCTGCCCGTGCCAACCGCCGACCGCGCCGTCAGGTACAGTTCGGCAGCCATGTTTTCGAACTCCAGCCCGTCCGCCAGCGGACCGAATTCGCGGGCGCGGGTGACGAGCAGATTCGCCTGCGCGGGCTGGCTGGCGTTGTAGAGTTCGCGGGCGTAGCTGTTGAGCGCCTGCGACATCAGGCGGCGGACGTTCGCCGTCTCGAAATTCGGGTCGGCGGCGAGGATCACGTCGAGGTAGTCGATGGCGTCCTGCCACTGGCTCGACGCGATGGCGTTCTCTGCCTGGTTCAGCAGCCCGGCGAGGTCGTACCCGCCATCGGACGATTCCGCCGGGATCACCAGCGCTTCGGTGGCTTCCGGCTCCTCGGTGGGTTCAGCGGTTGGCGTGAATTCCGGCGTGGGCGTCACCTGCGACGATTCGTACAGCGCGGTCGCCGTCATGGCGAAGTCGCTGACGCCGGGGACGCCGGGTGTCAGCGTTGCCAGCCAGCGCAGGCGCGCGTCGAGCATGGCAAGGTTGCCGCTGGTGATCTCCGCCGGGACGCGCTCAAGCTGCTCGCCGATGGCGGCGTTCTGCGTGGCGGTGGCATGGGTATTGGCTTCGCGCTGCCCCGCCGTCCAGCCTGCCGCCGCCGACAGCGCCACGATCAGCACGGCGACGCCCAGCAGCAAGCCGCCGATTACGCCGGTGAGCAGACAACTCCCGCCGCTGCGTTGAGGAATACCTTCTTCGGGATTAAGGGTGGGTTTCAGATTGACCGGATCGTCCTTGAAGGGCGAACCGGGCTGTGTGTCGTCCAGCGAATAACTCATACACTCTGCTTTCGTTCGCGTGGGGGCGATTATAGCCGAACTCACCGGGGCTGTATAGCGACGGATCCCCTACGGTCGCGCGAGGCTCGGCTTCAGCGGCAACGACAGCGGGATCGTCTCGCTGGGCACAAAGAACAGCACGTATTCCTTGTGCGCCGGAACGCTGAACGGGCTGTACATCGCCTGTGAGATGCCGGGGAAGGTGCGCTGCAGCAGCAGAATGAGGTCGTTGAGCGTGGGGTCGACGTAGAAGGCGTAATTGACGCCACGCGGCAGGTCATTCAGGTACTTGGCGCTGATCGTGTCCGGCGTGACCGCCAGCAGCGGGAAGTAGCGCATTGGGTCGCCGTCCTGGCTGAGGAAGCCGAGCCAGTTGCGCGGCACGTTCTGGTCGTGCGCCGGTCTGCCGACGAGGAATATCTGGGTATTGCCGGGCAGCGCAAGCGCTCGGTTGACGGCGTCGATGCCGTCGCGATAGCCCTTCGCCTCGCGCACCTGCACGTTGAAGTATGCCAGGTGGGGTCCAAAATAGTAACCAACCTGCGCCGCCGCGATCGCGCCGATGGCGACAGCCGGAATCGCCCAGCGGACGACCGTTCCTCTTGGTATCGCGCCTTCGGCGCTTGGCTGCCCATCTCCCCAGACGAACGGGAACAGATAGCGCACGCCAGACGTGATCGCCAATGCGACGGCGGGGAGCACGACGTAATAGCGCGTGGACGCCAGCGTATCGCGCATCACACCATTGCCCAGCCCGGTCACCGCAATCCAGATTGGCACGATCACGACCGAAGCCGGGTAGCGCCAGAGCAGGTAGAACACGCCGAACAGGAAAAACGGCAGCAGGTAATCGAGCACCAGCGCCTGCTCACCGCCGTAGAACGCGCTCATGTCGGGGTGCGCGCCGAACATCATGAAGCTGCTGAGGAGATGTTTCGCTAGCTGCTGAAGCGTATCGAGGTTAATGCCGCTGGCAAACATATCCTGCCAGTACGACGTTCCGACGCCCGATACGTCGTAACGCCCGAACAGCGGCTTACCGTTGCCAATCAGGGTGTAGTAGATGGGGATGGCGACGATGACGAAGATCGCCAGCATGGTGAGACCGCCGCGCCACTTGCCGCGCATCTTTCCATTCAGCGCCAGAAAGACGATGAAGCCCAGCATCAGCGGCGGGAACAGCAGGCGTCCCCCTTCGTAGAAATACTGGGTCAGCCCCAGCGCGACGCCCGCCATTGCCCATTCGATGCGATGGTTCTTCCGCAGCGCCCGCGCCACGAACATGAGCGCCAGCGTGCCGAACAGCGGATCGGTAATCAGGCTCTGGGTGACACGGCTGAAATGGACGTGCGGCGGCAGTGTCGCCAGGATGAGCGCGCCCAGCAGCGCCGTCTTGCGGTCAAACATCGCCGCCGCCAGTCCATAAGTCGCCAACACCGTCAGGATGCCGATGATGGCGCTGGTGAACCGGAACCCGGCAAAGGTATGCCCCAGAACGGCGACCGTATTCGTGACCAGGAACGGATACACCCAGGGGTCAGTCGCCTGACCGCTCATCGGCATCAGAATTGGCTGGTAGGGGCGTCCTTCCAACCCCAGCACGGCATCCGAATAATGCAGTTCATCCAGCAGATACGTCAGCGACACGTCGTTCTGCCACGCCCGAAGAAACAGCGCCAGCGCCAGAATCACGCCCAGCGGAATAACGGTCGACCAGACGAGCCTGATACGCAGCGGATTCAGCGGCGGCGCGCCGCCAAGACCGTAACCGAGCAGCAGCACGCCGCCGACGAGCAGCGTGAACTGCACCGGAGTCGGAACTTCCTGCAAGGCGGGCATGTGGAGCATCTGCCCGTTGA
>JADLHH010000217.1 GCA_020848855.1 Anaerolineae bacterium
CGAGCCGAAACGGCGGCGCGGCGGCGGTCTGCTCACGCTGCTGTTCCGGCTGGTGGTGGCAGGCGCGGCGCTGGCGGTGATCGCCTTCGTGGTCATCCAGCTTGTGCAAACCGAAACCGGCGAGCCGAGCGTCCCGAACGGGGATAACGGCATCTTCGGGGAACTTCCGGACACACCCACCAGCACCATCCAGCCGACGATCCAGCAGCTTGTCATCCTGCCGACCACCGCGCCGACGGTTCAATCCGGGTTCACCGGACAGGGCGTGCTGGTCTCGCTCACCCTGCGCCAGCGAAGCTGGCTGCAGGTCAGCGCCGACGGCGTCGACCAGTATATCGGCATCGCCCAGCCGGGCACGGCGCTGGAATTCCCGGCAGGCAGCAATGTCACGGTGATCGCCAGCAACGCGCAGGCGCTCGACGTGATCTACAACGGGCAGCCGCAGCCGCTTTTCGGCGGGCGCGGGCAGTTGGTGACGGTCGTCTTCACCCCCGGCAACCTGGAAATCAGCAGCGGTCCCGGCTACGAGCCGACGCCGATCAACAGCCCAACGCCCCTGCCCCAGCCGACCGATCCGGCGGGCGCGCTGGTCGCGCAGTTGACGCCGACCGATACGCCGGGTCCCAGCCCGACGCCCAGCGACACGCTAGCCCCGACCGAAACGCCCAGCGAGACCCCGATCCCAACCGATACGCCCATCCCCAGCGACACGCCAACGCTCACGCCGATTCCGAGCGATACACCCGTTCCAACTGACACGCCCGTCCCGACGAACACACCGACGCTCACATTCACGCCGACGTTCACGCTGACCCCGACCCTCACGCCGATTCCGAGCGACACGCCCATCCCGACGGCGACGGCGATCCTGCCGCCGCGCGGCATCCCGCCCAACGCCACGCCGACGAAGGCGAGGGGATAATCCAGACAACGGTGTAAGGGCAGGTCTAAGACCTGCCCCTACGGACAATCACCACAGCAGCAAACTAGACGAAAGACAGGACGCATGGCTTCGCGCAAGGACAAATACTATCTGCTCAGCCTCGGCTGCTCCAAGAACACCGTCGATTCCGAGAGCATTGCCCAGGTGCTGCACCAGAACGGCATGAAAGGCGTCGGCGACCCGCGCGCTGCCGAAGTGCTGATCGTCAACACCTGCGGCTTCATCGACGCCGCCAAGCAGGAGTCCATCGACACCCTGCGCGATCTGGTTGACGGGCGGCGGCATGGGCAGATGGTAATCGCCGCCGGGTGTCTGTCGCAGCGCTACGGGGCGGATCTCGTGCAGGAAGTCCCCGGCTTGGACGGCGTGATCGGCACGCGCCGCTGGATGGACATCTTCGATCTGGTGACGCGCCTGCGCACGCGCAAGCACCCGGAGCCGCTCTACCACCTGCCGGACGAAGCGAAAGTCGTCGGGCTGGACGAGCGCGGCGTGCTGCGCGCCAGCGTGCAGGGCGCGAGCGCTTATCTCAAGGTCGCGGACGGCTGCCGCCGCCCGTGCGCCTTCTGCGCCATCCCCACTATCAAGGGGACGATGGTCAGCCGCCCGCTGGACTCGATCATCCGCGAAGCCGTCCAGTTGGAGCAGATGGGCGTCAAGGAGATCATCCTCATCGCCCAGGACACGACCGACTACGGGCACGACCTCGGCATGAAGGACGGCATGGCGCAGTTGATGGACGCGATGGTCGAAGCCGCGCCCGGCATCCGCTGGATTCGGTTGATGTACGCCTACCCCGGCTACGTCACGCCGCGCCTGATCGAGACTATGGCGCGCCACCCGCAAATTCTGCACTACCTCGATATACCGCTGCAGCACGGGCACCGCGACACGCTGCTGCGGATGCGCCGCCCGGCGAAAATCGAGTGGGTGTACGAGACGCTGGCGAACATGCGCGCCGCCATGCCCGACCTCGCCGTGCGAACGACCTTCATCGTCGGCTACCCCGGCGAGACCGACGCGGAATTCGACGGACTGCTGAACTTCGTGCGCGATCTCGAATTCGACCGCGTCGGCGCGTTCAAATACTCGTATGAAATTGGCACGCCGAGCGCGACGCTGCCCGGTCAGGTGGCGGACGACGTGAAGGAAGCCCGCTACAACGCGCTGATGGAGCTTCAGCAGGGCATCAGCCTGAAAAAGAATCAGGCGATGATCGGCAAAACCATTGAGGTGCTGGTCGAAGGACACAGCGAGGGCGAAGCCGAGGACGGCAGCCCAACCGGCGATACGCTCAGCCTGGGGCGCAGCTACCGCGACGCGCCGGAGATCGACGGCTATGTGATCGTCGAGGGCGCGCTCCCGGTCGGCGAGATTATTCCGGTGCGCGTCACCGGCGCGACCACCTATGACCTGATCGCCACCGTCGATACGGGGACGCCGATTGTCATCCAGCCCGGCACAATTTACGGCGAGGGAATGCTCGGATAAGCAAAAAGGGCACGGTAATGTGCCCTTTTTCTGTATCGTGTGATTCGAGGGTTCGAGCCTGGTAGGGGCGCACGGCGCGCCCATCCCGCCAAATCCAGATCGATTTCGGCTAATCCATCCCCGCCGCAGCATAATACTGGTGGAACAGGACATCGTCTTTCGGCAAGCCGTAGCCGTAACGCCGCCGCAGCGCTAGCAGATCATCGACATCCTTCGCCGAAAGCGTGCGAACCAGCCCAAGCTGCTTCGCCTTGAACAGCACTTCGGCGTAGTGTTCCAGCACTTCCAGCCGCAGGTACGCCGTCCACACATCCGCGCCCACCGTCAGCGAGCCATGATGCGACAGCATCACCGCGTCGTGGTCGACGATCAGCCCGCGAATCGAGTTGCGGTCTTCGGTTCCGCAGGGCGTAGCATACGGGGCGGTGGGCACCAAGCCGAGCATGATCACGGCTTCGGCGAGCAGTGCCCGCTCCATGCTCACTCCGGCAGCCGTCAGCGCGACGGCGGTCGTTGGGTGGGCGTGAACCACGCCGTTCACGTCCGGGCGCTGAAGGTAACATTCGAGATGCATCAGGATTTCCGACGTAGGGAGCAGGTTGGCGTTGGCGTCGGTCGGCTCGCCGACCTTTTCGCCGTCCATGTTGACGACGATCAACTGGTCGGGCGTCATGTGCCCTTTCGCCAGCCCGCTGGGCGTGCAGAGGATGTGGTTGCCGTCAAGACGCGCGCTGATATTGCCGCTGGTGCCGTCAATATAGTTGTACTGACGCATCAGCCGCCCAATTTCACAGATTTGATCGCGGAGTTCCGTTTCGCCGGGGAAAATAGGCATGTCTCATCTCACCTGGGTTTCGTTTGCTTTCGATTTCATACACAATGAAACCACATTCCGCGCCGAAATACTAGTGACATCTTTCACAATTCGACGTATTACTTTTTGTATGTATTCAGCAAAGGGTGAGTCGGAAGACCGCAATGGACAGGGGAAACAATCAATCCGAGGCATGGCTTGCCGCCGCGATTCTCGTGCTGTGGGATTCGCCGGCTAGCCGCCTCGTGCGCAGCCGTCGGGCATAATCCGCCCGCTACAGAGGCAGCCCCCCGCAAAACAAACAGGCGACCAGTGCGGTCGCCCGTTTGCATCTATCTTAATGAGTTGGTGGTTAGTCGACCTGCACCTTGACCTTGGTCGCGCCGGTTGTGGATGGGCGCTCGCCGGACTCTTCGCCGGAGCGCGCGCGGTTTATGCTCTTGTCGAACTCCTTGCTCGCCTGCTGCAGCCCGTCCAGCGCGGCATCGAACAGCACTTTCATGCCGCTGGTGAATTCGCGGCAGGCTTCCTGACCGTGCTCCTTGAAACCTGGCGGCAGCAGCGAGTCGAACGCCTTGCCGGCTTCATCGACCGCCCGCTGCTGGTGGCGGATGAACTCATTGAACGGGTTCCGTCGTTCGGCGCCCGGCGTCTGCTGCGTTTCCTGCTCGTTGATCGGTTCGTTCTCACTCATCGTCTCGACTCCTTTACGTCGCATTCTACTACCCATTATACGCGCGACGTGTGGCAAATGTTGCACACCAGCGACCCCGTAGGGGCAGACCCGTGTGTCTGCACCCAGCAACCACCGGGGCGAACTTGTGGGTTCGCCCCCGACAAAGCAAATGGCGCAATCAGGCGCTTTCGCCGCCGGTTTCCGCCAGATGCAGAATCAGCAGGCTGCGGAAGGTCAGGTCGAACAGGCGGCGCTCAATGGTGCGCCAGTCCCGTTCGAGCATCAGCCCGGTGTAAGCATTCCAGCGCCGGAAGTACGGATGCGTGAGCGGGTACATGAACCTGCCGTCGCTCAGCGTCATCATGTCGGACAGCCGGTTGACCTGCCGCTGCAGCGCCGGAATCGCGCTGACGACGCCCAGCCGCGCCAGCAGTTCGGTACGGTGAAACCAGCGCATCCAGCCCGCCGGAGTCAGCGCTGCCATGTTCGGGTCGAAATCGTCCATGCAGAACGATGCCGGAGCAACCCACTGTGAGCCATGCAGAACGTGCAGTGCCGGGATGGGCGAGAACGCGATCAGCCGCCCGACCGCCGCGATCAGCATGGCGCGGTTCTCCGGCGTGCGCCAGCCGCGTGTCCAGGCGAGCAGGCGCAGGTGATAGGTGCTCGGAAACAGCGCGCCGGGCTTGATGGCGCGTTTGCCCTCGTGCTCGTCATACAACTCACCGAGCGCATCGACTGCCAGCAGCGCCCGAAAAGCGTCGAGCGCATCGGCGATCTGCGCCTGCACGAACGGCTTGTCCTCGACTCCGGCGTAGGCAAACACGACCGCTCGGATCATCTCCGAGCCGCCGAGCCGCCGCTCGTCCAGAATCGCGCCGACTTTGCCAATGCCCCGGTGCAGCCGGTCGGTGTGGACTTCCAGCGCGTCGAGCGCGTCGGCGACCACCGCATCGGCAGCATCCAAGCCTTTTTCGCACAGCAGCCGGACACCCATTTCGGTGCCCGGCGTGCCGTGAAAGCTCCATGCCAGCCAGCCGTCCGGCTGCTGCCAGCCGATGACCGTCTGCACGGCGTCGTCCTGCAAAATCTGGTCGTGAAGCCGCCGCATGTCGGGTTCAGAAACCGGCTGGCACAGGATATCCCGGCGCAGCCGGTACTGGATCGAAGCGCACGCCCTATCGAGAAGACCGCCGATGACCGCTTCGTCCCGCATGAAAACCAGCCAACTCCTCTAGTCCACTTACTCTGTCGCCGCCTCGTCGAGCAGGTACTCTTCGAGATAGTCGGCGATCATTCCCATCCACTTGATCGAGTTTTCGCGTCGGGTCGTGCCGTGCCCTTCGTTCTCGTCCACATAATAGCGCACGTCGCCGCCGTTCTGGCGTATCCGCTCGACCATCTGGTCGCTTTCCGCCTGGACCACGCGCGGGTCTTTCGCGCCCTGAATCACCAGCATCGGCGCGCGAATCTGATCGACATAGGTGATCGGCGAGCGCTCGACCAGCAGGTCACGATCTTCTTCCGGGTCGCCCACCCAGCCCTTCATCATCGAGCGCCAGTGCGGCGGCACGGCTTTGACGAAGGTGATCAGGTTCGACGGACCGACCAGATCGACGCCAATTGCCCAGTACTCCGGCAGCCGCGTCATGGCGCTGAGCGTGGCGAACCCGCCGAAGCTGCCGCCGTCCACCGCGATCCGGTTGGCGTCCACCCAGTCGAGCGAGCGCAGGTACTTCGCCGCGTGTTCGATATCGCCCAGTTCCGCGCCGCCCCAGTCGCGGTAGATCAGCCGCTGATAGCTGATGCCATAGCCGGTCGAGCCGCGAATGTTCGGCGCGAGGATGCCAAAGCCCCGGCTGAGCAAATACTGATACAGACCGTTGTAATTATAGCGCGGGCGTTCCTGCGCTTCCGGTCCGCCGTGTATCGACAGCACGACCGGGAATTTGTCGCCCTCGCCTTTCGGGCGGTAGAGCCACGCCGGGATCATCCGTCCGTCGTGCGTCGGGTATGCGATCAGTTCCGGGATCACCATGTCCGCCGGGTCGACGCCGCCGAGCATACTCTGCCCCAACGCGGTCATCGCGCCGGTCTGCAGGTCGATCTCGTAAAGATTCGATGCTTCCGCCGGGCTGGTGAAGATCAGCGCGGCGCGCGTGCCGTCCGGGTTCACGTCGATGTTGTCGATCACGCCGGTCGGCAGCGCCGGCATGGGCAGCGGCTTCCCGGTCGTCAGGTCGCGCCCATACAGCTTCGACGCGCCGCCCTCGTTGACCACCCACACCAGCACGCGCCCGTTCTTCGACAGCGCCACGTTGTCAACGTCGTGTTCCGGCGTCTCGACCCAGTCCCATTTCTGCTCGGCGACGCGGTAGAATGCCAGCCCGCTGAATTCGCGCCCGTAGTTGGTCACGATGTAGAAGCCGCTGCTGTCGCCTGCCCAGGGACCGGGGTTGAAGATGACTTCCTCGCCCTGGTCGGTCGCCTGAATGACGGTATCGGTCTGCGTATCCAGCAGCAGAATGTCCTGCTTGGCGTTCGACGTGAGCTTCAGCCCGGTCAGGTAGCGACCATCCGGCGACCACGAAACCGCGATATACATGCCGCCGCCCGACGGGAACGGACGGCGCGTCTCGCCGCTGGCAGCGTCGCGCACGATGATTTCCATGTTCATCGGGTTCACGTCGTTGGCAGCGTAGGCGATGGTCTTCATGTCCGGCGAATACGGCTCGCTGCCAATCAGGTGCTGCGAGTCCATTTTGTGGGTCAGCGGCTCGTGCCAGCCGCCGCGCGCCCCGATGGTGTACACCTGATGCTGCTCGTCGCCGTTCTGGTCGGCGATGAACACCAGTTCCTGTCCATCCGGTCGCCAGGCGATGGCGCGGACGGTGTTGTCATTGAAGCCGGTAAGCTGGTACGCCATCCCGCCGCCCGACGGAATCGTCCACAGGTTGAACTGCCCGGTGGCGTTGTTGACATGCGCGATCTGGCTGCCGTCCGGCGAATAGGCGATTGCTCCGGTGTAAAGCCGGGTCGCCGCGAACTGGAGGAACCGATATTTCTTCATGTGACCTGCCTTTTGAATTATTTACAACGTTGAGCGCTATTTTACAGATACGGGCGGCAGCGTCAAACGGTTCAATCTCCGCTAAACGATAGCCGTAGGGGTGCAGCATGGTGCGCCCCTACACATCACGACAATCAGATAACGAAGCCGCGAAGCCGTCAATACCCATACTCGCGCTGGACGCGGTTCAGCAGCGGGCGACCGTCGAGGTAGCGCTGAAGGTTTTCGATGAACACCGCCACCGATTTTTCGTCGTAGGTGGTGTGCCAGCCAGACACATGCGGGCTGACGATCACGTTGTCGAGCGCCCACAGCGGGCTGTCGGCAGGCAGCGGCTCGATTTCGAACACGTCCAGCCCCGCCCCGGCGATCCGCTTCGTCTGCAAAGCCTCGATCAGCGCCGCTTCGTCCACGACCGCGCCGCGCCCAACGTTGATCAGCACGGCGGTCTTCTTCATCTGCTTCAGCACCGCCGCATTAACCATGTGGCGCGTCGCGTCGGTCAGCGGCGCGGTGATGACCAGATAATCGCATTCCCGCGCCATCGAGCCAATCGCTTCCGGCGGATACAGCCGCGTCGGAATCTCGCCTTCGGGGTCGCCCGTGCCCGGCTCGGTGTACGACCCTTCATCGGCAGGATGCATCACGTCGCGTTTGGTCGCCAGCACGATCATGCCGAGCGCGTCGGCAGCGCGCGCCAGTTCGCGCCCGATGCTGCCGTAGCCAACGATGCCGAGCGTCTGTCCGCGCAGCGTCTGCGGATAGAATACGCCTTCCCGCTGCCCCATCCACTCGCCTTTTGCCTGCAGTTCGAGCATCCTGGGCAGCCTGTAGTTAAATGCCAGCATCATGGCGAGGCAGAATTCGCTCATCGGCGTCGCGTGAATACCGCTGGTGGTCGTCACTTCGATGTCTTCAACCTGCATCAGCGGCTCGCCGGCGACGTGATTCACCCCAGCGGAGTAAAGCTGCACCCAGCGCAGGTTGGGCGCTTGCTCCGGCTTGGGCAGCGTCCGCGATGTGAACAGGATTTCGGCGCTCGCCAGCACTTTATCCGGCACAGTTGGAAAGTGTCGCTCAACGTGCAGGCGGGGCGAGACCTCGCGTATCTGGTTGACCAGTACATCCGAGATTTCCGTCGCCACAACCACGTTGATCGTATCGCCGTCCGCCATCAGTTCTCCCCTCTCGTATGGATCGCCCGATCATACGTCGCCCGCGTACAGAAGGCAAACGTAGCTTGACCAATTTGGACGTGTTAAATTAAGCATTGTGCAATGTCGTTTGAATTGCCGAAGTTGTTCGTTGTTGGTTTTTGGTTCTTAGTCGTGCCCCTACCGTCAAGGGATAATCACCTAACTAAAAACCAGGAACTAATCACGGTGTACTACACTCAGGGAGAATGATTATGGGCTTGATGAATGGCAAGGTCGCGCTGATTTTCGGCGTCGCCAACAAGAATTCGATTGCGTGGGGCATCACGCAGCGCTTTCATGAAGAAGGGGCGACGATTGCCCTGAGCTACGGCGCGGAAATACTGGAGAAGCGCGTCATGCCGCTGGCGGCAGAGATCGGCTGCGATTTCGTCGAGCTGTGCGACGCGACTCAGGACGATCAGTTGGACGCAGTGTTCGAAAAAGTGCGCCAGAAGTACGGCAAAATCGACGTGCTCGTCCATTCGATTGCCTTCGCCAACCGCGAGGACATGGGCGGGCGCTTCATCGATATTTCCCGCGACGGCTTCAAGCTGGCGCTCGACATCAGCGCCTATACGCTGATCGCCATGGCGAAGCGCGCCGAGCCTCTGATGCCCGATGGCGGCAGCATTATCAGCCTGTCGTACTACGCCGCCGAAAAGGTGATGCCCAAGTATCACGTCATGGCGGTGGCGAAAGCCGCGCTGGAGACGATCACCAGATATCTGGCAAACGACATGGGACCGAAGGGGATTCGCGTCAACGCCATCAGCGCCGGACCGATCAAGACGCTGGCAGCGGCGGGCGTGCCCGGCATCCGCATGATGCTCCAGTATTCGGAGAAGGCGTCGCCCCTGCGCAAGCGCGTGTCACAGGAAGAAGTCGGCGGCGCGGCGCTGTTCCTCGCCTCGGATTTAGGCTCGGCGGTCACCGGCGAAGTGATGCACGTCGATGCCGGCTACAACATCCTCGGCATGACGCTCAGCGAAGAAGAACTAACCGCGCTCGAAGCGCTGTAAAGACGTATCCTCTAATCAGGGGTCTCGTAGGGGCGTAATATATTACGCCCCTACAACGAAATATTCCCTACCTGCTCTACAACCCCCGCCCGCGAATATACTCGGACACATCGACGTTGTGGACGATATCCTCGACAACCGGCGTGAACCATGCGAACCCCTGATCCTGCCATGTGATCGCCGTCGGCGACGGAACCTTGACCCCGCTGAATTCGCGCCAGCCGGAAATGCGGTTCGACCACAGGATTTGCTCGGTGC
>JADLHH010000218.1 GCA_020848855.1 Anaerolineae bacterium
AAGCGCAGTTTGCCGACTGCCTCGGCGCGGCGGCGCAGACCTGCACCGACCAGAACTTCTATCCCATCGGCACGGGTCCCTACGTGGTGGACGAATTCCGCGCCAATGACGTGGTGACGCTGTCCGCCAACCCCAACTACCGTGAAGAGGGCAAGCCCGACTTCCAGCACGTCGTCCTGAAGGGCGGCGGTGACGCTGAATCGGCGGCGCGCGCTGTACTGGAAACCGGCGAAGCCGACTATGCCTGGAACCTGCAGGTTGCCCCCGAAATTCTGGCGTCGATGGAGGCAGCCGGTAACGGCTCGATCCTGGTCGCGTTCTCGACGGGTGTGGAGCGTATCCACATCAACCAGACCAACCCCGACCCGGCGCTGGGTGACATGCGCTCGGTGTGGGCGGAAGACGGCTCCAACGCGCATCCGTTCCTGACGATCCCGGCGGTTTATCAGGCGCTGTCGATGGCGATTGACCGCAACATCATGGCGCAGCAGCTTTACGGCGCTGCCGGTCGCGCGACCTGCAACCTGCTCGCCGCTCCCGCCATTTATGCCTCGACCGCCAACGATGCCTGCCTGACGCAGGATATCGCCGGCGCGAACGCGCTGCTGGACGAAGCCGGAATTGTCGACAGCGACGGCGACGGCATTCGTGAAGCCAACGGTGTGCCGCTGCGTGTGCTGTTCCAGACCTCGACCAACGCCGTCCGTCAGGGCGAGCAGGCGCTGATCAAGCAGTGGTGGTCGGAAATCGGCGTCGAAGCCGAACTGCGCAACGTGGACGCGGGCGTGTTCTTCGGCGGCGACCCGGCTAGCCCGGATACCTACGGCAAGTTCTATGCCGACCTTGAAATGTTCACCAACACCTTCGACGGCACCGACCCCGAAGCCTACATGGCGCAGTGGGCGTGCTCCGAAGTCAGCGGTCCCGATAACAACTGGCTGGGCAACAATATTTCCCGCTGGTGCAACCCGGATTACGATGCGCTGGTTGACCAGATGGCGCAGACTGCCAGCCTGGACGCACGCTCCGAGCTTGCTAAGCAGATGAACGACCTGATCGTTCAGGACGGCGCGGCAATTCCGCTTGTCCACCGTGCCAGCGTGTCGGCAGCCAGCAACCGTGTCGCGGGCATTGTCATGAACGCCTGGGATTCGGAACTGTGGAATATCGCTGACTGGGTTCTGGCTGGGTAAGACCTTGCCGGGTAAGACCTTGCTGGGTTATACCTTGCCGGGTTATACCTTGCTGGTTAATTACACGGATCAAGCGCGTTAAACAGGTTGAAAAAGGGGCGAAGTGCTTGGCTTACCACGCAAGCCTGAAACTCGCCCCTTCCGCATTTTCTTCTGACATCTCATTTACGACCGACGACTCAACCGTGTGTAAGGTGATCGCGTGACACAGTATTTCGTCCGTCGAATATTGACCCTCATTCCAACCCTGCTGGCGATCAGCTTCGTGATCTTCGCGGTGCTGGACTTGTCTCCCTCTGACCCGGTCGGCAATCTCCCGCTGACCATTCCGCCGGAAGTGCGCGAGCAAATCCGGGAAACGATGGGTGTCAACGACCCGTTTCTGGTGAAGTACGTCAGGTGGCTGCAGCAGTTTTTGATCACCGAGCCGCTGAACGTCGTCGAAAAGGTCACGGGAATCACGTTTCCTGGCTCGGAAGGGCGGCTGCGCATTTATTCGTGGCAGACGCGCAGCCCGGTGATCGACATCGTGCTGGAGCGGATTCCACAGACGCTGTGGGTGGTGGGGGTTGCTTACCTGCTGGCGGTGATCATCGCTGTGCCGCTGGGGGTGCTGTCCGCCTACCGGCAGTATTCCATTTTTGATCAGATACTGACGTTTTTTTCGATATTAGGCTATTCCCTGCCGACATTCTTTACCGGGCTGCTGTTTATCATTGTTTTCGCCGTGCAGTTGAAATGGTTCCCGTCCGTGTACAATACCACGCTCAAGGTGACAGACGTGAGCAGCTTCCTGCTGCAGCTTCGGCAGATGGTCATGCCGGTGGCGGTGCTGACCCTGTTTTCGCTGGCGCAGATCAGCCGGTTTACCCGCTCGGCGATGCTGGAGAACCTCAGCCAGGATTACGTCCGCACCGCGCGTTCCAAAGGCATCAACGAGCGCGGCGTAGTCATGCGCCACGCGCTGCGCAACAGCCTGATTCCGGTCGTGACGCTGGTCGCGCTCGGCATCCCCGGCATTTTCCAGGGCGCGATCATCACCGAGCAGATATTCCGGGTCAACGGCTTGGGGCAGCTTCTGATTCTGGCGATTCAGGGCGGCGACCTGCCGATGGTGCAGACGCTGACCTTCATCTTTGCCGTGTTGATCGTGGTCTTCAACCTGATAGCAGATTTTCTCTACGCGATGCTGGACCCCAGAATCTCGTACGGCTAGACGATTGGCAGATGCATTATGGCGACGACAACCAAGCTGGCGGGTGTGAATGTTCAGTCGGAACGCAGGGTCAAGGCACAATCCATCTGGGGTGACACCTGGCTCCGGTTCCGCAGGCACCGGCTGGCGATGATCGCAAGCACCATGCTGCTGCTGATTTTTGCCACCATCATCCTGGGACCTTACGTCTGGCAGGTTGACCCCGAACGCATCGATATCGTGTCGGCGAATTCCGGCATGAGCGCCGCGCATCCCTTCGGCGCCGATAACCTGGGGCGCGACACGCTGGCGCGGGTGATCTTCGGGGGGCGAATTTCGCTCGCCGTCGGCATCTTCGCGATGGGGATTTCGATGACAATCGGCACGCTGGTTGGGCTGATGGCGGGTTATTTCACCGTGCTGGATAATCTCCTGATGCGCATCACCGACCTGTTCCTGTCGCTGCCGCTGCTGCCGCTGCTGCTGGTCATCACGCTGCTGTTCCGCGACCCGCTGCGTTCGGCGTTCGGACCGGAAGCGGGAATATTTATCCTGGTGGTGATCGTGATCGGCGCGCTGGGCTGGATGCCGACCGCCCGGCTGGTGCGCGGCGAGGTGCTGACGACCAAAGAGCGCGACTTCGTCACCGCCGCCCGCAGCCTGGGGTCTTCCGACACGGGCATCCTGCGCCGCCACATCCTGCCGAACGTGCTCAGCCCGGTGATCGTGGCGGCGACTTTCAGCATCGCCAGCGCAATCATCACCGAATCCGCGCTTTCATTCCTCGGACTGGGCTTCCCGCCCGATTTCCCCACGTGGGGACGGCTGCTTTTCGACGGTAAAGACTACCTGACGCTGACGCCTCAGCTTGTGCTGTGGCCCGGCATTTTGATCTCGCTCAGTGTGCTGTGCGTCAATTTCATCGGCGACGGCTTGCGCGACGCGCTCGACCCGCGGCTGCGTAAGGGCTAGCCGGGAAACGCCGCTTATTCGCAGTACACCCACGCCGTGCGCCCGCTGCGCAGGCGTACCTGAATGCGCCGGTAGTCCTCGCCTTCGTAACGGTCGATTTCGACCAGTTCTTTGGGTGTGACTTCGATGACTTTGCCGGGAAGCGTGTGGGCGATGTCCGCGACGGCGATCGGGTACACAATGTTGTCGATGCTGATTTCCGACTTTCGGTAGCCGACCAGCGAATCCTGGGAGCCTTCAACGACACGACCGAAGACGGTGCTTTGAACCTGCGGGTCTTGCAGTGTTCCATACACAAAGAGCGATTCCATGGCAGCATGTCCTGTACGGTGGTGTGCATTGCCGAAAATAATACCTCCACGAAAGACGGATGCAAACCGCATGGCTGGCACCGCACCGCCCATGAACACGGCGCAGGGGTTCGCTGAGCGCGCGGCTTTGCGTTTCGCTTAGTCCGCCGCTTATTGGATTGACACTTGGTGCTTGCGTCTCTTCTCATCTCTGGCTAATATCTCCGCCCAAAGTGCGAGGCACATCATGGTCACACAGGGACACGAAGCCGAGTTGTTGGCGGTTTCCGACCTGGCGAAATCCTTCCGGGGGCTGCGCGCCCTAGAAGACGTCAGCGTGTCCATCTATCCCGGCGAAATACACGGGGTAATCGGACCCAACGGCGCCGGAAAGACGACCCTGTTCAACTGCCTGACGGGCTATCTCCCGCCGACACGCGGCAAGATCGTATTTCAGGGACAGGACATCACCGGGCTACGGATGCCGGCTGTTACGCGCCTGGGTATCGCCCGGACGTTCCAGAATATCCGGTTGTTCGGCGCGCTTACGGTGCTGGATAACGTGCGGGTGGCGCAGCAGCTTCGCACGAAATTCGGCGCGTTCGAACTGCTGCTCGGCTTGCCTTCATTCCGGCGCAAGGAACAGGCGCTGACCGATCAGGCGATGGCGCATCTGGAACTGTTCGGGCTGGCAGATCACGCCGACCGGCAGGCGTCGAGCCTCGCCTACGGGATGCAGCGCCGGCTGGAGATGGCGCGAGCGCTGGCAACTTCTCCCCGCCTGCTGCTGCTGGACGAACCCGCCGCCGGGATGAACGTCAGCGAGACCGATGCGCTGCACCAGATGATCGTGCAGATCAAAGAGCGATTCGGGCTGACGATCATTCTGGTCGAACACGACATGCGCCTGGTCATGAATATGTGCAACCGCATCACCGTGCTCAATTATGGGCGTGTGCTGGCGACCGATCAGCCGGACGCAATTCGCCGGAATCCTCAGGTCGTCGAGTCGTATCTGGGAAAAACGCATCAAACTGCCAACGCCTGAAAACCGAGGGATCGACCTGTGCTCCGGCTCGATAACATCGATGTTTACTATGGCAAAATTCAGACCCTGAAGGGCGTCTCGCTGGAAGTCAACGACGGCGAGCTGGTGACGCTGATCGGCTCCAACGGCGCGGGGAAATCGACTACGCTGCGGACGATCTCCGGGCTGCTGCGCCCGCGTCAGGGGAGCATCCTCTACGACGGCAAGCCGATCGATCACCTGCCGCCGCACGAGATCGTCAATCTGGGGGTGGTTCACTGCCCGGAAGGTCGGCGGCTGTTCGGTCACCTGAGCGTGAGCGAGAACCTGCGGCTGGGGGCGGTCACGGGGCGCAGCCGTGCTCGCGCCGACCAAGCCCGCCGCGAAGTCTACAACCTTTTTCCGCGCCTCGAAGAGCGCAGCCGGCAGTCCGCCAGCACGCTTTCGGGCGGCGAGCAGCAGATGCTCGCCATCGGGCGGGCGCTGATGGCGCAGCCCCGGCTGCTGCTGCTGGATGAGCCGTCGCTGGGGTTAGCGCCGCTGCTGGTCGAATCGGTCTTTGGTGTGATCCGGCAGATCAAGGCGCAGGGGGTGACGATTCTGCTGGTCGAGCAGAACGCCTGGAAAGCGCTGGAAGTCGCCGACCGGGGCTACGTGATGGAGACGGGCAAGATCATCCTGGCGGATACGGCGGACGCGCTGCGGACGAACCCGCAGGTCGAGCACGCTTACCTGGGGGGGGAAGTGGGGGCATGAGCCTACCCTTATACGCCTTACAGCAGTTGATCAACGCGCTGAGCATCGGCAGTCTGTACGCGCTGATGGCGGTCGGGCTGGCGATGGTGTTCGGCATTCTGCGGCTGATCAATTTCGCGCACGGCGATATGATGATGGTTGCCGCGTATATCGCCGCGTTCGCGCTGATCGCGGGGATTCCGCTGCCGATTGCGCTGCTGATGATGGTCATCGGCACGGTGCTGGTCTCGGTCATCATGGAGCGCGTCGCCTACCGCCCGATTCGAACCGCGCCGCCGGTCGCCGCGCTGCTGACCTCGTTCGCCGTCGGGCAGATTTTGCAGAACAGCGCGCTGCTGACTTCGCGCTTCGCCCAGCAGCCGGTGCAGATCGCCTTCCCGGCAATCGACTTTCTGCGCGGGGTGGTGACGGTCGGCGCGCTGACGATCCCGAAGGTCAACATCGCCAGTCTGGCGCTGGGGGTGGTGCTGCTGTTCCTGCTGAGCCTGTTCGTGACGCGGACGACGCTGGGATTGTCGATGCGGGCGGCGGCGGAAGACATTCAGGCGGCGCAGTTGATGGGCATCAACACCAACCGCGTGATCGTGACCGCGTTCGTGATCGGCGCGCTGCTGGCGAGCGTCGCCGGGCTGCTGTACGCCGTGCAGACCGGGACGATCAACCCGGATATGGGCTTCTCGCCAGTACTGAAGGCGTTCATCGCGGCAGTGATCGGCGGGTTCGGCAGCGTCAGCGGGGCGGTGGTCGGCGGGTTTACGCTCGGCTTGCTGGAAGTGCTGCTGACGGCGGTTCCCGGTCTGGGGGATATTCTCCCGGCGGCGACGACCTCGCCCGGCGTGATCCAGTTCTTCAAGACGTATCTGCCATCGTCGCTGACGAGCTACCGCGACGCCTTCGTTTTCATCATTCTGATCCTGCTGCTGCTGGTGCGACCCGGCGGAATTCTGGGAACGTCTGACAATGACAGCTCACGCTGAAAGTGGTCACGTGACCGACCGGTCAATGACCGCCCGGACGCAGCGAAACGGGTTTCTGATCCTGCTGGCAGTGTCGGTGCTGCTGATGGTCGTGCTGGAAGCATCCGGCAGCAACTTCTGGCAGAGCCTGGTTATCAACCTGGGCATTTCGATTGTGCTGGTGGTCAGCCTCAATCTGTCCAACGGCTTCACCGGCGTGTTCTCGCTGGGGCACATTGGCTTCATGGCGCTGGGCGCGTACATCTCGGCGATCCTGACGCTGCCGGTCAGCACCAAGCACGCCTACCTGCGTGAACTCCCCGACTGGCTGGCGGTGGTGCATTTCGACGCGACCATCGGCTCGTTCCCGGTCGGGTTTCTGGCGGCGACGCTGATCGCCGGGGTGCTGGTATCGGTGGTGGCGCTGCTGGTCGGGCTGGTACTGATGCGGCTTTCGGGGCATTTCGTCGCCGTCGCCACGCTCGGCTTTCTGGTGATCGTGCGGGTGGTGCTGGTCAATGCCGACGAGTACACGCGCGGCTCGCGCACGTTCTCGAACGTCACCCAGTACACCGACCTGTGGTGGGTATTTGCGTGGGTCGTGGTTGCGCTGTACGTCGTCTGGCGGATCAAGTTTTCGGCGTACGGGCGCGCCATGTTCGCCCAGCGCGAGGATACCGCCGCTGCGCAGTCGGTCGGCATCGTTATTATGCGCCCGCGCCTGCTGGCGTTCGTCATCAGCGCGTTCTTCACCGCCGTCGCCGGGGCGCTGTACGCTCACTACCTGACGTCGTTTTCGCCCAAAGCGTTCTACTTCGACATCACCTTCCGCGTGATCACCATGCTGGTGATCGGCGGGATGGGGTCGGTTACCGGGTCGGTCGTCGGACCGATCTTCATCACCGTCATCAGCGAGAGCCTGCGCCGGCTGGAAGACGTGACGCTGCTGTACGGCGTCAGCCAGATCGTGCTGGCGGTGCTGTTCATCGTGATCATCATCTTCCGTCCCGGTGGCTTGATGGGCGACCGGGAGATCAATTTCGCGGGCATGTGGCAGCGACTGCGCCCCGGCGGGGGCAGCGCGCCACAGCCAGCCGAGTCATCTGCACGGGATTGACCGCTTATTCGAGGAGAAGCGAAGATGAAACACCGATCCACACTTATTTTATTGGTTCTGGTCGCCGCAGTCCTGCTGTCGAGTTTCAGTATGATCAGCGCGCAGGACGAGACGATCAAGATTGGACTGGGGTATGACCTCACCGGCGGGGAAGCGGCGCTCGACCTGCCGGCATCCAACGGCTCGCTGCTGGCGATTGACGAGATCAACGCCGCCGGCGGCGTGCTGGGGATGCAGCTTGAAGGCATCTCGCACGACACCCGCTACGACATGGCGCTGACGGCGCAGGTCGCCCAGCAGTTTGTCGAGCAGGACGGCGTGACGGCGGTCGTCGGCTTCAGCGATTCGGACTCGGTGCTGGCGTCCGGTCCGATCATCCAGAACGCGGGCGTCCCGTTCATCACGGCGGGCGCGACTTCGCCGCTGCTGCCGGAACAGATCGGCGATCTGTTCTTCATGGCGTGCTTCGGCGACAACGTGCAGGCGGCTGCCGCAGCCGAATATGCTTTCGAGAACTTCGGCGACACGGCATACCTGCTGACCGATACCGGCGTCGAATATACGACGCTGCTCGCCGAGTACTTCAAAGCCCGCTTTGAGGAACTGGGCGGTACAATCGTCCTTGAAGACAGCTATGCCGACGACGCGACCGACTTCACCACGCAGATCACCAAAGTGCGCGCGCTCGCCGAGCAGCCGGATTTCTATTTCATCTCTGCCATGCCGTACAACGTCGGTCCGGTCGTGCTGCAGATGCGGCAGGCGGGGCTGGAAGGTCCGATCGTCGGTGGTGACGGCTACGACACGCCCGACATCGTCAGCGTCGCCGGTGACAGCGCCAACAATGTATTCTTCACCACCCACGCGCTGATGGACTCGGAAATCGGCACGGATGGCATCAAGGCGTTCATCGAGGCGTACACCGAGAAATACGGTCACGCGCCGGAAAACGCGTTCGCGGCGCTGGGCTATGACGCCATCAAGCTGCTGGCGGACGCCATCGAGCGCGCCGGTTCGACCGACGCGGCGGCTATCCAGGCGGCGCTGCAGGAGACTGTCGACTTCCCCGGCATCACCGGCTCGATCACCTTTGGCGAAGGTGTCCAGATTCCGCAGAAGGGCGTGACGATTATCGAGATCGTGGACGGGAAGTTCACGCTGGCAGCGGAAGTCGTGCCCGAAGCGGTTCCGCCCGCCTGATCGATCAAGCGCAAGTCGTAGGGGCACGACATTGTCGTGTCCCTACATAAATACAATCCATGATTTATCAGCAGTTGTGCAGATGAGGTTGACCGGGGGAAATCATGCCGCAGCCGGAACTGTTTTCCATCACACCAGAGCGCCTTGAATCGATCAAACAGGAACTGGAGAGCGGCGGAGTTGAGTTCGTCCGCTTCGAGCAGAGCGACACGCACGGGATTGCCCGTTCCAAGACCGTGCCCACTCGCCATTTCGTGCGCTTCGCCACCACCGGGCTGAACTTTCTGCTCGGTCACCTGGGCTTTGACGTGCAGTCCGGCGTCGCGCCGGGGTCGGGCTATCTGGAAGACCTCGGCTTCCCGGATTCGCGTATCTTCCCCGATCTCGACACGCTGGTGACGATTCCCTGGGCGGACGGCACGGCGAGCGTGCTGTGCGAGCCGCGCTTTCAGGACGGCAGACCGGCGATGGCAGCGCCGCGCGCGGTGGCGCGGGGCTTGCTGCGCGAGCTTGAGGGCATGGGCTTCGGTTTTTTCTCCGGCTTCGAATACGAGTTTTATCTGGTCGATGCTGCGACGCGCCAGCCGCCGTTCCCCGGTATTCAGATTTTCACCACCGTGCGCAACAACTTCGACCCGCTGATCGTCGACGAAATTCTGCTGGATATGCCGCAGATCGGCGTCGATATCATCACGTCGAATTCGGAGTACGGTCCCGGTCAGATGGAGATCAACTTCGCTCCGGCAGGCGGGATTACGGCGGCGGATCACGCCTTCCGCTTCAAGAACGGCGTGAAGGAGATCGCACAGGTGCTCGGCTATATGGCGTCGTTCATGACCAAGCCGTATGCCGACCAGTCCGCCAGCGGCTGCCACTTTCACCACAGCCGGACCGACCTGAAAACGGGTCAGAATGCGATTTCTAATCCTGACAATCCATTTGAGTTGAACGACACCTGCCGCTGGTGGCTCGGCGGGCAGATCAAACATGCGGCGGCGATTTGCGCGTTCGCCTCGCCGACCATCAACTGTTACAAGCGCTACAAGCAGTGGTCATTCGCGCCCACCAACGCGACGTGGGCGGCGGAAAACCGCACCGTCGGCGTGCGCGTGAAAGGGCTGAAGGGTGAGGGCGCGCATCTCGAAAACCGCACGCCCGGCGCGGCGTCCAACCCGTATCTGGTGATGGCGGCGATCCTCGCGGCGGGTATCGACGGGCTGCGCAATCACATCGAGCCGCCGCCGCCGGTCGAGAAGATCGCCTATGGACTGGCGGGCGTCGAAAACCTGCCCGCCGGGCTGCCGCAGGCGCTCGACGCGCTGGAAGCCGACGCCACGCTGCGGGGACTGCTGGGCGAAGAATTCGTTCACCTGTACCTCGCCGTCAAGCGGCACGAGGTGGGTAAAGCCGCCCAGCACGGCGCGGATGCCAGTTCGCCCGGCTTCCTCGACCGAGTCGAGCCGTTCGAAGTAGACGAGTATTTCGAGTTTCTGTGAGGGTCATCCTTTGCCCTGCGACCGACATCTGCGGGGCTTGTAGGGGCGAGGCGCGCCTCGCCCGCTGTATTGAAAGCGCTCAACATGCCCAAGAAAAGCAAAACCCCGTCCAGCCTCGTCGATCAGGTCATGCAGCAGGCGGAAGCCGCCGACGTGCGGCTGATCCGCTTTTTGTACACCGATAACGGCGGCATCATCCGGGGGAAGTTATCCAACCTGAAGGGGCTGCGCGACCGGATCACCGACGGCATCGGGCTGACGCTGGCGATGCAGGCGATGAACATGCTCGACCAGCTTGCCCCGGTTGAAGGGATGGGACCGGTCGGCGAAATCCGGCTGACGCCCGACCCGGCAACGTTCCGTATTCTGCCCTATGCCGAACAGTCGGCGGTGATGACTACCGACATGCTCAAGCTGGACGGCACGCCCTGGGAAGCCTGCCCGCGCTCGTTCCTGAAGCGGCAGATCGTCGAAGCGGCGGATCTCGGCATCCTGCTGCAGATGACGATTGAGCTGGAATGGACGATGACGACCCGGCAGCCCGACGGCAGCTTCGCGCCCATCGACGAAGCGCTGTGCTTCAGCAGCGCGGCGATGACCATCGCGCACGAGGTCATGCTCGACATCGTGCGGGCGCTCGAAGCCCAGAATCTCCCAATCGAACTATACTACCCGGAACTGGGGCACGGGCAGCAGGAGATTTCGATTCACCATGCCGACCCGCTGACAGCAGCCGACAACCACATCCTGACGCGCGAAACGATTCGCAATGTCGCCTACCAGCACGGCATGTACGCCTCGCTCGCGCCCAAGCCATTTCTGGATCAGGCGGGGAACGGCGGGCATATCCATTTCAGCCTGTGGGACAAAGCCAGTGGGCGCAACCTGATGTACGACCCCAGCGGCGCGTACAACATGAGCGACACTGGCAAGCATTTCATCGCCGGGATTCTGAAGCATCTGCCCGGCTTGTTGGCGATCACCTGCGCCTGCTACAACTCGTATCACCGCTTGCAGCCGCATTTCTGGAGCAGCGCGTACACCGCCTGGGGACCGGACAACCGCGAAGGCGCGGTGCGCGTCGCCTCGCGCTACAAGAGCGACGAGGAAGGCACCGCCAACGCCGAACTGAAAGCCGCCGACCTGTCCTCCAACCCGTATCTGGCGTTCGGCGCGCTGATCGCCGCCGGGCTGGATGGCGTGCGCCACAAGCACGATCCGGGCGAGCCGGTGCTGGTCGATCCCGGTAATTTCAGCGACGCCGAACGTAAGAAGCGCGGCATCGAGCGCTTCCCGACGACGCTGAACGAGGCGCTCGACGCGCTCGAAAAGGACACGGTGCTGAAGATGGCGCTTGGCGACCTGCTGGCGACCAGCTACATCGCCGTCAAGCGGCTGGAATACCAGACGTTCAGCGCGCAGGACGAGGCGTATGAACTCAAGCATCACTTCTGGAAGTTCTGAGGCATTATGATCGACCTGTCCGATATTCCGATTATCGACCACCACGCGCACGCGCTCAAGAAAGTGACCGAGCCGATGGGCATGGCGGAATTTCAGGGCTACTTCACCGAAAGCCCCGACCCGGTTTTCAAAGCCCGCTACGTGCCCGACTCGATCATGTGGCTGTGGGGCATCCGCGAGCTGGCGGGCTACCTGAACTGCGAGCCAACCGCCGAAGCCGTGCTCGCCGCGCGCAATGCGCGGTCGCTGGTCGATCTGGCGGATGGCATGTGGCGCGACACCAACAGCGACATGCTGCTGATCGACTATGGCTTTCGCGGCGCGGAGAACTACACGCCCGAAGAAATGCGCGCCGCCTTCAATCAGAAGATCGAAATGCTGCTGCGACTGGAAACGTTCGCACAGGATTTGATCCTGCGGCACACGACGTTTTCGCAGATGCTCGATGCCTTCGTTGCCGGGGTGGAAGGGGCGCGGGCGTCCGGGCACGTCGGGCTGAAAAGCATTATCGCCTACCGCACCGGGCTGGACATCGACTGGACGACGCGCGAGGAAGCGACCCGCGCCTTCGGCGTGGTCAAGGATCAGGCGGATCGGGACGGCAAAATTCGCCTGGCGAACAAGCCGCTGAACGATTTTCTGGTGCTGACGGCGCTGGAAATCGCCAACCGGCAGGCGATGCCGATCCAGTTCCACACCGGCTTGGGTGATACCGATATAGACATGATCAAGGCGAACCCGCTGTATATGCGCCCGCTGCTGCAAAGCGACCGATTCCGCGACGTGCCGTTCGTGCTGCTGCACGCGGCGTACCCCTACGTGCGGCAGTTGGGGTATCTGGCGGCGATGTACCCGAACGTCTACATGGATATCTCGCTGGCGATCCCGTTCATCACGACCGAAATCCCGCGCATGATTCACGAGGCGCTGGGCTTGACGCCGCTCACGAAAATCCTGTACTCGTCCGACGCCTTCAGCATCCCGGAAATCTACTGGTTGGCGAACCGCTGGGGGCGGGCGGCGCTCGAAAAAGTGCTGGGCGAGATCGTGACGGCGGGCGCGCTCACCGAGGCGCAGGCGCGCCGCGCTGGAGAGTTGATCCTCAACGAGAACGCGCGGCGGGTGTACCAACTTTAGTGCTGAGTACCGAGTGCTGAGGACTGAGTATGAACAGGATAGATCGTCTATCGCAATAGTCTTTAACTCGGCACCCAGTACTCGGCACTCAGCACTTCTAAAAGGAGCAAAGCTCTTGACCGATTCGAAACCCCTCGCGCCGGGCACGCGCGCCGTGTGGGCGGGCGAGGAAAATCACGATTTCTGGCAGCGGGCGACGCAAGTGCCGGTCGTCCACAGCGTCTCGTTCGGCTACCCCGACGTAGACGAATGGCTGAACGTCGCGCTTGGCAGTGAAAGCGGGCACATCTACGGGCGTAACACCAACCCGACCGTCGCCGTGTTCGAGGAAAAAGTCCGCCTGCTGGAAGGCGCGGAAGCGGCGACCAGCTTCGCTAGCGGCATGGCGGCGATCAGCAACACGCTGTTCACGCTGCTCGCCCCCGGCGACCGCGTCGTCTCGGTCAAGGACACCTACGGCGGCACGAACAAGCTCTATACCGAATTTCTGCCGCGCCTGAACGTGCGGGTGACGCTGTGCGACACCACCGACCACGACGCCATCGAAGCGGAAATCCGCCAGGGCTGCACGGAACTGTATCTGGAGACACCGACCAACCCGACGCTTAAAGTCCTCGATCTGGCGCGGCTGGCGAAGGCGGGGCATGAAGCGGGCGCGGTCGTGGTGGTTGACAACACCTTCGCCACGCCGATCAACTGCAACCCGCTGAGCCTCGGCGCTGATCTGGTGCTGCACAGCGCGACCAAGTTCCTCGGCGGGCACGCCGACGCGCTCGGCGGAATCATCTGCGGCTCGCAGGAACTGGTCGGGCGCATCTACCACTACCGCGAGATCACCGGCGCGACGCTCGACCCGATGGCGGCGTACCTGCTGCTGCGCGGCATGAAAACGCTGCATCTGCGCGTCCGGCAGCAGAACGCCAGCGCG
>JADLHH010000219.1 GCA_020848855.1 Anaerolineae bacterium
CCGACACCGATTTCGCCACCTTCCGCTCCCAGCTTCAGCAGACCGTCCGCGAAAAGCGCGACGCCGAAATGGACACGCTCACCGCCAAGTTCCAGCAGCGCATCGACCGCATCGAGGAGCAGAAGCAGCGCAAAATTCAGCGCCGCGACAGCGAACAGCGCGAACTGTCGAAGCTCAAGCGTGAGCAGTTGTTCACCAACGTCGAAGCCGGGTTGAGCCTGCTGCGCGGGCGCACCGCCTTCACGCTCTCGCGCATGAGCCGCGCCGCCGTTTACAAGGAGCGTTCGCAGGGGCAGTTGGAGCTGCATGAACACGATATTCAGCAGTATGACGATGATGCGCTCAAGATTCAGCAGGAATTTGAAGCCGCCGTCCGCGACCTCAACGAGCGCTGGGCGCGTATCGCCACCAACATCCAGCAGTACCAGATCACGCCGTACAAGAAGGACATCAGCCTCGACCTGTTCGGCATCGGCTGGTTGCCGTTCTGGTACGCCTGGGTCAACAACCAGCCGCTACTGCTACCCGCGCTGGTCTAACCGGGACGCCTACCCAAGCCGCGTCCCGCACAGCGAAAAGAAATAGTCGCCCTCGAACACCTCGAACTTGCCGAAACCCCGCACTTCGAGGGCGGCTTGAATCACCGCCGGGTCATGGTACACCTTGACGACCCGGAACTGCCGTCCGTCGTGAAGCTGGCGTATCTGCGTGTTGTCAGCGCCCCCCGCGCCGGAAAGCTGCCTGCCGCTGGCGGGTTCGTCCACCATGAACAACTGCCCGCCAACCCGCGTCGCTCGCGCCACCCGGTCGAGGAACATGCCCAGGCGTTCCGGCGGCACGTGCGAAAGCCAGAACGCGAAAAAGACCAGGTCAAACGGATTCCCCGGCTGCCACGTGAACAGGTTGATGCACTCGTACTGCACCCGCGCATCGTTCCCCAGCTTCGCGCGGTTCACGTCCAGCATCTCCGGCGCGCCGTCCAGTGCCGTGATCGTTTCGGCAACTGCCAGCAGTTCCTCCGTCCAGATGCCCGTTCCGCACGCCAGTTCCAGCGCGCTTTTCGCAGGCGTCAGCCGGTGCAGCGCCCCCCGAATCTGCGCCAGTTCTCCTTCAACCGCAGGTTCTTCCAGTTCTTCCGTTGCAAAACGCCCGATCTGCTGCACCGACTCGTCGTATTCCTGAGCGCGGGCGCGGTAATAATCTAGCTGACTCTTGAGGATTTCAGTGTCGTCCGGGATGTTCAAGGTCATCTCTCGCTATTCCGGCATGTTCTCCGCCGCTATCGCTGCCACTTCGTTTGCATCCAGCGCCCCACTGAAGAAACGCACGCCGCTCAGCGCCCCGGTCATCAGGTCGACCCGCTGGCTGCGGCTGCGCGCCCCGCCCAGAATCGTGTTTGCGCGTGCGTCCCAGTCCTGCGCGAACGTCGCGCTGCCTTGCAGTTCGCCATCCACGTACAACTGTAATTCGCCCGCCAGCAGGTCGCGCACGCCGGTCAGGTGAACCCAGCGTCCGGCTTCCACCGTCAGCGGCGCGGTCGCGCTCACGCCGTTCTGCCCCATCCCGTCGAACATGCTGAAGTGGAACGCACCGTCCGCCATCCCCAGCACGAAGTTGCTCGTAATCCCACCGTCCTGGCTCACGAACGCCATCGGCTGATCGGTGTTCTCCACCTGCACCCACGCCGCCACCGAGAAGCTCGTCACCGTCCGCACCACGCTCTCGCCCAGGTCGATGAACGACTCGTCAAATTCGTTCAACCCTGCCGCTGCTTCGTTCTCCGACGTGATTTCCCCGCAACTTTCGCCTGCTGGAACCGGCTGCGCCGTCTCTCGCGGGATCAGCGTCCCGAAATTCGGCGTGCCGTCCTCGTTCCAGGTAAATTCCTGCGCGAAGATCGCCCGGTCGCCCCAGCCGTCGCTTGGTACTGTCTTGGCGTGGTAAATCAGCCAGTACTCGCTGCCGTCCGGCGAAGTCACCGGCATCGAATTATGTCCCGGTCCGTAAGTCGTGCCGTTCTGCTCGAAGACCGGACCGATCTTCGTCCACGCCGCCGGGTCGAGCGGGTCGTCGCCCGTCAGGTGCAGCACGCCCAGCTTGTACGCGCTCGTCCAGCTTGCGTCCGCCGAATAGACAATCGAGAGCGAGTCGCCATGCACGAACGGCTCCTGTCCCTCGTTGATCGCCGCCACCGACCGTTCCCACGGCTGGTCAGGCTCGGAAATCAGCACACGCGGGCTGCTCAGCGTCAGCGGGTCGCTCATGCTGGCGATATACGTGTTCTGCGGGAAGTCGCCCACGTCACCGGGCCACCCCGACCAGACGAAGTACAACTGCCCGTTGTACTCGAACGGCGCGCCGTCAATCGCCCACTTGTCGTTTTCCGGATCGAACACCTTGCCCATCATCGTCCAGCTACCCAGCGGGTCCTGCGTGTCGGCTTTCAGCACGTACATGCGGTGTGTTGGGTTCGCCCCCGGCGCGCTCGTCGCCGCCACGTAGATGTACCAGTCGCCCTGCAGGTAGACCAGTTCCGGTGCCCAGACGTCATAGCTGTACGCTTCTCCCGG
>JADLHH010000220.1 GCA_020848855.1 Anaerolineae bacterium
CGGATGCCCGTCTCGCGGCGACACGATGATATCCTGCGGCGACCATGCGGCGACTTCGTCGTACAACTTCAGGATGTCCCGCTGTCCACGCGCTTCGAAGACCTGCGCGACCCGGTCGACATAGGCGATGCTGCGTACCGGGTCCTGCATGTTCGGGAAGATGACGACGATCAGCCGCGCGCCGATGCCATTCACGGTGTCGATGAACGCGTTGATTTCCTGCTCGTGGACGTCCCAGATGGCGAAATTATCGTAGCTGGCATATTCGGCTGCCCAGTAGCCCTGGTCGAAGCCAACCGTGAAGCGCGAGTATATGAAATCTGCCAGCTACGACTCGTGGGTAATCGGCGGCGCGGTATCGGCAGGCTGCACCCCTAGCGTGAGTACGGCGTAGTCGATGTCGTTCAGGAAGTATTGAAGGATGACCACGTCAGGCGTGGGATCGGGCGCACGCTCAAGGGTGTGCTGTTCTTCGGGCGTGGACGCGCCGGGCACGCCCAGGTTGAAGACGGCGTAAGCATCGCCGAGGCGCTGCGCCAGCACGTCGGCGAAGCGATCTGCCGGGTCGACGATGCCCCAGCCTGCCGTGAACGAATCGCCGACGACGGCGATGGTCGTCTTGTCGCGCCAGTCGGCTTCCTGCCACTCGCGGTCACGGAAGCCAGCGCTGTTGGTGTGCCAGTAACGCGCCATCCAGTTGTTCGACGCGAGTCGACCTTCGGGAGCGGCGTAGAGGAATCGAAAATAGGCTTCGCCAACCGCCAGCAGCACCACCAGCGTGCCGAACGACACGAGCGCCCGCTGTCCAATCGCGCGGACTCGCCGCCAGCGCTGCTGGGCAGCCAATCCGGCGAGGGCGGCGAAGCCGGCAGCGATGACGAGCAGCACGCTGATCACGGCGCGAAGAAATCCTGATAGAGCAGGTCGCCGACGAGATGGTGGAAAGCGATGCTCGGGTGCGTGTCGCGCGCCGAGACCATGCGATCCTGTGGCGTCCACGCCGCTGCCTGATCGAACAACTTGAGGATGTCGTAATGCCCGCGCGCCTCGAATACCTGGGCGACGCGATCCACGTAAGGGATGCTGCGCACCGGGTCGAGCATGTTCGGGAAGATGACGACGATCAACCGGGCGTTGATGCTCTCTACGTAGTCGATGTAGCCTTCGATTTCCTGCTCGTGGACGCTCCATATGCCCACGTTATCGTAGGCGGCGTAATTCCAGTTCCACCAGTCGCGGTTGAATTCGGGGTCGAGGAAGCGGGCGAGCAGGCGCACGTACAGAAAGTCGAGCAGGTACGAGCCTTCGACCCAGGCGGGCTTCGGCTTGGGGTCGGGCAGCAAGCCGAGCTTTAGCCCGGCGTAGTCGATGTCGTTCAGGAAATACTGCATGATGACGACATCCGGCTGGAGCGGATAGGCTTTGAGGCGTTCAAGCTGCTCCGGGGTTGCCGTGCCGTAAACACCGAGGTTGATCACCGCCCAATCGTCGCCGAGGTGCCGCGCCAGCACGTCGGTGAAGCGGTCGGCTGGGTCGTTGATTCCCCAGCCGGCGGCGAATGAGTCGCCGGTGACGATGACGGTCTGTTTGCCCGCCAGATCGTCCGGTATCCATTCGCGGTCGCGGTAACCGAGTGAATTCTCGTGCCAGTAGCGCGCCAGCCAGTTGAGCGTAGCCCCCGTGAAAACATTCTCGGATTCGGCGTAGAAGTAGCGGAAGAATACCTCGCCCGCGCCGACGATCAGCAGCAGGGTGAACCAGGTGATGAGCAAGCCGCGCCCAAAGCTGCGCAGGCGCGGCGAGCGACGCTGAGCGGCGAGCGCTGCCAGCAGCACCGCCACCGCGCCGAAGCATCCCACCAGATAGGGCATGGCTATTCTGCCCGCGCCAGGCGGTAGATGCTGCCCTTGTAATCGACGGCGTACAGCTCGCCCTGGTCATCGAGTCCGAACGAGGTGATCGTCCAGCCGGTTTGCATGAAGGGCTGCACGTTCCACCTGCCCGCCGCCGTGTGGGTCAGCGACCAGATGCGCCCGTTGCAGTAATCGCCGAAGAAGTAGACGCCGTGCAGTTCGGGCATCGATTCGCCGCGATAGACGTAGCCACCGGAGACCGAGCAGCCGATCAGGTGCGGGTATTCAGCGACCGGCAGGGTCACGTCGGGGATCGGGTCGCGATCCCGGTATGAGTGCATCCCCTCGTAGTTGAACCAGCCGTAGTTCGCGCCGCCGGGGCTGCCCGCCGCCTGAAAGTCGATCTCTTCGTAATCTGCCTGTCCAACGTCGGCGATATACAGATCGCCAATGAGCGAGTCGAAACTGATGCGCCAGGGATTGCGCAGCCCGTACGCCCAGATTTCCGGCTTCGCGCCCTCGACGCCAACGAATGGGTTATCCGGCGGGATGGCGTAGGTGTCGGCGTTCACGTCGATACGCAGCACTTTGCCAAGTAGTAAGGATAAATCCTGCGCGGTGACGCCGGGGTTGTCGCCGAACGAGCCGCCATCACCGACGCCAATGTAGAGGTAGCCGTCCGGTCCGAACGCCATGCCGCCGCCGTTGTGATCATAGAATAACTGCGGGATGCGCAGCAGTTCGACCCGGCTGGCTGGATCGGCATGGTCGGGGTCGTCGGGGTTGACGTGGTAGCGGGCGATGATGTTGTCGCCGTTGCGGTCGGTGTGGTTGACGAAGAACAGCCCGTTTTCGACAAAGTCCGGGTGAAACACCATGCTGAGCAAGCCGCGCTCGGTGTAGCCGCCCTGAAACACGTCGTTTGAGAGCCGATCCCAGACGTCGAGGAACGGGTCGGTATCGTCGTAGATACCGTCACGGACGATGAAGATGTAGCCGTCCTGTTCGCCGACGAACAGCCGCCCCGAACCATCGCCAGCGCTGGCGAGAAACACCGGGCTGTTAAAGCCGCTCGCCACCGGAACCCACTGGTACTGGTCGCCGCGTGGCGACGCGGGCGCGGTATCCTGCGCGTGAACTGCCAGCGATGCGAACGCCGCCAGCAGGAAGAAGAACCATCGATACTGCCTTAAGCCAAACACGTTACTGCTCCGTTTGCTGCGTGAAGCGAATCCAGTCCATGGCGACTGCAAGCTGGCGGGTATCCCCGCTCTGCGTCACATCCGCCGGGACGACGACCGCGTCGTAATCCAGCGCAAGTGTAACGCCTTTGCCGCTGCCGATCACGTCCGCCGGGGCGAAAAAGGTATACTCGCTCAGTGCGTCGACCGAAACGGTGACCAGGTCGCCCAACGGCTCGCCGTTGACGAGCAGGCGAAGCTGGCGCGGCGACCAGTACGCCTGTGCCGTGAGGTCGATGGTGTACGCGCCCGGTGGCAGATCGACGTAGACCAGTGTTTGCGGGTACGCGCCCATCCAGCGCAGCGTCAAGCCGCCGACCGGCTCCGGGTAGTGCCAGCCCCAGCCGATGAACCCCTCGTCGCCGGGCGAGCCGATGTCAAGCGTATAGACGCCGGGGCTGGTTTGCGGCGGCGTGCGCGGCGGGCAGCCGTCGGGGTGCCAGCTTGTGCGATAGACGACGGCGTCCCCCTCGCCGGTGTAGGGGCACAGCAGGTCGCCGAGCGTATTGAAGTAGCCGAGGATTTCCTGTACGGTCGAGCTGTCACGCCCGATCAGGTCGCGGTGGATGACGACGTAGCCGATTCGCCATTCGGGGATGCGCTGGCGAAGCTGCGCCTTGACGTTCTCCGGCTCCAGTGGGCGGCGCTGACCGAGCCAGCTTAGCATCGGGTCGTCGGTGAGCATGTACCAGTAGTTTTCCAGCGGCGCGCGCGAGACGAAGCCGTTGATCATGCGCTTGTGGTGAATGATGCCGTACCACTGAAGCTGTGTCGCGCGCGGGTCGCCCAGGATCACATCGCCGGTCGCAGCGCCGGTTGGCACTTCGAGGATCACCTCGTCGTAGGGTTCGTCGCCGATGGCGTGATAGAAAGCGTAGTCAACCGGCACGTCCTGAAGCGGCGCGCTTTCGAACAGGCGCACATCGGCGAACAGCAGCAGCAGAATGGCGACCGGCGCGAATATCCGTGCTGCGCCCGCGCGCCGGAAATAGGGCGTCCACGTTTGCCCGACGAAGATCAGCGCGGCGATGATGAAGATCGGCGCGAGCCGCCAGGGCATCTTGAACATGCCGTTGGTGAGGACATACAGCAGGCGGAAGGGCGGTAGGGCGATGGTCGTATCGCCGATAACGAGGTTCGGTCCCAGCGCCAGCAGCAGCGGCGGGATCGCCAGCGCTAGCCAGAACCAGCGAATCGGGCGGGCGCGAAAACGAATGAGCAGCCCGGCGATCAGCGTGACGACCAGAACCCCGATCACGAATGCACCGAGCGACGGCGTTGACCACTCCCACCACGTCGGACTCATCGACAGCAGTCGTTCCGGCGGGATGCCGGGGCGATCTTCCACCGAGCCGGGCGCGAGCGTGCCGGTGAAGCGCAGGATGTAGGGCAGGGGACCGAAAAACCAAGCCAGCGACAGCGCGACGGCGGCGACGATCACGCCGATGCCGATCAACGGCAGGCGGCGGCGCGCCCGCCAGAGCGTGAGCAGCACGTAAGGCGCGAGCAGGAATGCGGTGAAAATCGGAAACTGGAGGTCAGTCAGGAGAACGCCCCACAGGGTCGCGCCCTGTATCGCTGCCCAGACGACGGCGCGCCCCACTCGCCGCGCCTCGACCGCCCGGACGACCTGCCCCCACAACAATAACTGCGCCGGCAGCCAGAACCAGTCCATCAGATTGAGATGCGTGTTGAAGTAGAAATAGCGCAGGATCGGCGCGACCTGCAGCGCCGCGCCGGCGATGAGCGCCAGCGAAGGCGCGACCCGCTCGCGACGCAGCAGCACGAAAAACAGCCAGCCGTTGAGCGTGCAGACGACGAAAATGATCGCGTTGACCGCCGTCAGCGTACCGACAAGCGGCTCGATCAGCGCCCAGAACGGATACCAGACCAGCGTCAGCGCGTGATAGCCGTAGTTGGTCATGTACGGGAACATGGCGAAATCGCTCTCGTACACGTTCAGCCCCGGCGTGGTGATGGCGTGGCGAACCCACCAGAAATTCCAGTTATAGTTGAAGAAGTCGTATCCGGCGGTTTTTACGCCGTTGGAGAAGATCAGCGCGTGCAGCGCCAGGAACGCCAATCCCGCGAAGAAGACCAGCGCGGCGGCGTGCAGGCGAAGCTCTGGTGACCTGAGCGATGTCGAAACGATGCTCAAAGTAGTCCCTCGTCAAAACCGCTGAAGATATACCACAGCTTCGGCGTTCCGAGTAGACGAAAACCGGATTCGCTATGGTAAATGCAGTCAATTTTCCGTAAAGTTAAGGTAGATTGACTCTTGAATGAAGGGATTCGCTATGCTGCGCGTTCATCTGCTCCGCCTGTCGATGCTGCTGCCGCTGGTAGGCGGCATGTTGATTCTGCTGTTCAGCGCGGTTCCGTCGCGCACGGCGTTCGCCTGCCTGCCGTGCAACTGCCCGGATCACCGCAGTGTCAACTGCTTTGGTCCGTACGCGCTGTACACGCCGACCGAAGAGGATGGCACCTGCGCGATTGACATCTGGACGATCCAGTCGGACGGGCAAGGCAAGCGCGCGTTGATGGTCACGACCGATGAACTCGCCGAACTGCCGGATGCCGAAGACATCGACGGCTACATTCAGGTCGACGACGCGCTGAAGGGGTTTGTCGCGCTCTACAAGCTGCAAACCGACCGCTACCAGATCAACGTCGGACCGGACGGTGAGGGGAAAGTTTATACCATCGACTTCATCGGCTGCCCGGCGGACGACGTTCACGAAGGCACGTTCGTCGTCGGTCAGTAGGCGATACATTCATCGGGGGCGTACGCCGTGCGCCCCTACAGGTTTTTCGCCCATTCAATCGTCGCCGGCATCCCGGCATCGAGATCGACCTGCGGCTGCCAGCCGAGCAGAGCTTTCGCCAGCGTGATATCCGCCGCCGAGCGGCGCATATCGCCTGGCTGGGCGGGCTGGTATCTGACCGGGTATGTCTCGCGGGTGTGCCCGAACGCCCGCAGCACGATGTCGCACAGCCGGTTGACGCTGGTCGTCGCTCCCGTGCCGATATTGATCACCTCCCCGTAACACGCCGGATTGTCAATCGCATCGACCCACGCCCGCGCCACATCGTCGATGTGGACGAAGTCGCGCGACTGCTCGCCGTCCGAGTGAATGGTGATTGGCTCGCCGCGCAGCACATTGCCGATGAAGATGGCGAATACGCCCTGATAGGCGTTGGTGAGGCTCTGGCGCTCGCCGTAGACGTTGAACATGCGCAGCGACGTGACATTGAAGTCGAAGCCGAGGTCGCGCCGCCGCGCCGTGACGTGGACGTAGCGCTCGGCGGCGTACTTGGTGACGGCGTAGTACGATACCGGGTCGGGCGGGGTACTTTCCGGCGTCGGTACGATGTCGGAGTTGCCGTAGATCGTCATCGAGCTGGCGAAGATCAGGCGTGACACGTGGTAGGCGAGACACTGCTGAAGCACGTTGATCGTGCCGAGCGTGTTGACGCTCAAATCGGCTGCCGGGTCCTGAAACGACAGCCGGATCGACGCCTGCCCGGCGATGTGCAGCACGATATCGACGCCCGCTTCGAAGATTGGCGCGAGGTCGGCGGGGCTGCGCACGTCGCCGGCGACGAACTGCGCGGCAGAATTGACATTGGCGCGGCTGCCGGTAGTCTCGTTATCCAGCACGACAACACTGAAGCCGCGCGCGATCAGCCGGTCGACGACGTGGCTGCCGATGAAGCCCGCGCCACCCGTCACGAGAACGCGGCGCGTCATTCCGGCTTTTCCATCGGGTTCGGGATCGGCGGTTCTTCCCAGGGAAGGAACACGCCGTCGTCGGTGCGCCGGGTGTCGCGCTTGACCAGCAGCCATTCAAACCAGACCGTCAGCAGGGTGTAGAGATAGCGGCTGCCCTGCTCTTTGAGCTTGAGCGCCGATTCGCCGACGGTGCGGTTGCGCCACGAGATCGGGATGACCTTGTACGAGTAGCCGCGTACCATCGCCTTGAGCGGGATTTCGATGGTGAGATTGAAATGCGGCGAGACGAACGGGCGGCAGCCTTCGATCACGCTGGCGCGGTAGCCCTTGAAGGCGTTGGTGGTGTCGTTGAAGGGCGTGTTGAACATCAGCCGGATGACGAAATTCGCCAGCCGGTTGACGAACAGCTTGAAGCGCGGGTAGTCGTGAATCTGCGAGCCGCGTATGAAGCGCGAGCCGAAGGCGCAGTCAGCTTCGTCGCGCAGGATGCGGAAATACTTCACCACGTCCTCCGGCGAATCCGAGCCGTCCGCCATCGTGATGATAACGGCGTCGCCGGTGTAATGATCCAGCCCGCAGGCGACGGCGCGCCCGTAGCCATTGCGCCCCGTGTTGCGCACGACCCGGATGCGCGGGTCGGCGGCGCTCATATCCATGACAACCTGATACGTCCGGTCAGTGCTGTTGTCGTCCACCACGAGGATTTCGAAGTCGCGGACATCGTGCCGCCCGAAGGTGTCCCGCAGCGCCGTCACGGTCGGGGTGACGTTGGCTTCCTCGTTGCGGGCAGGGATGACAACCGAGAGCTTCATGCCGATAGCGGTTCTCTATTCTGACAGGCGCTGCCGCCAACTGGCGACGATCTCCTCAAAGATGTCGTCGAGCGAGCGGGTGATATCCCATCCCGGCAGGCTGCGCCGCAGGTGGTCGAGGTTCGAAATATAGCAGATGTGATCGCCCGACCGCGCCGTGTCGTCGTAGCGGTAGCGCATCGGCTTGGCGGTGAGCTGCTCGACACGGGCAAACGCTTCGAGGATCGACACGGTATTGCCGCGCCCGCCGCCGAGATTGAAGACCGCGCCGGACTGCGGGTGCTGGTAGAATAGCTCGATTGCGCGCGCCACATCATAGGCGTGGATATTATCACGAACCTGCTTGCCTTTGTAGCCGTAGATCGTGTATTCGCGCGCCTCGACGTTGCAGCGGATCAGATAGCTGAGGAAGCCGTGCATTTCGACGCCGGAGTGATTCGGTCCGGTGAGGCAGCCGCCGCGCAGGACGCAGGTTTTCATGCCGAAATAACGTCCGTATTCCTGCACCAGCACGTCGGCGGCAACCTTCGACGCGCCGAACAGCGAGTGCTTCGATTGGTCAATTGGGAACGATTCGTCGATGCCGTCGGCGAAAGCTGGGTCGGCGTAGTCCCAGCGCGTCGCCAATTCGACCAGCGGAATCGTGTTGGGGCGGTCGCCGTAGACCTTGTTGGTGGACATATGCGCGAAGACGGCTTCCGAGGCTGCGCGTCGCGTCGCTTCCAGCAGGTTGAGCGTGCCGCCCGCGTTCACGTCGAAATCGTCAAACGGGCGCGATGCCGCCAGATCGTGGCTGGGCTGCGCTGCCGCGTGGACGATCATGTCCGGCTTGATCTGCTCTACGAGCGCCAGCACGCCCGCGCGGTCGCGGATATCGAGGTCGAAGTAGGTGAAATTCCGGCAGGTCGCCTGCAGGCGGTGCTGATTCCAGCGGGTGTCGCCCTTTTCGCCGAAGAAATCGCGGCGCATGTTGTTATCGACGCCGTAAACGTGCCAGCCGAGCGTGTCGAAATACGCCACTACTTCTGACCCGATCAGCCCGCTCGAACCCGTGACGATCAACCGCTTCACGATCCCTGTCCCTCGTTCATGATGGCGTTGTAAAGCTGGTCGGCGGCGAGCCGATGCGCCTCGACATTCGGATGCGAGTCGAAGCGGTTGACGGTGATTTCGCTCACGCGCCTGCCGCGCAGCACGTCGGTCATGTCGACCACCGGCACGCCCTGCGATGTGAAGAAGTCGCGCACGCGCGCCGTCGCCGGGGTGGACGCCTCGACTTCGGCAAGCTGGGGCCAGACCAGCACGATCAGCCGGGCATTGTGGTTCTGTGCCCAGACGACGAATTCGTACAGGCGCGGAACCTGCTGCTCCCACAGCGCATCGTCCATGTGCGCGCCGATCAGGTCATAGGCGAAGCTCGATGCCCGCTGCGCCGACGTGAACTGGAGCAGATTGTAGTAGATGTAATTCGGCAGGAAAAACGTGCGAATCACCCACGCCGCCGCCTCGTTCTGGGGGAAAGCGAAATTATTGTCCGGGTTGTCCGCCGGGTCTGCCAGCAGGTAATCGATGTCGTTGAGATAGTACGACAGGATGACGATGTTCGGGCGATACGGGTACGAATCAAGTTCGTATAACTCGGTGTCGCTGTCCAAGCCGGAGCGGGCGATCAGGTTCACGTCGTAGCCCGCGCCGAGTTCGCGCTCCAGAATCTGCGGGAAGGTATCGTCGATATTGTCGATGCCGTGCCCCATCGCAAACGAATCGCCCACAACGGCGACGCGCGTCAAGCCGGGCGCGTCGGGCGTCGGCTCGTAATCGCGGAATTCGAGCGAATTCAGGTGCGCCCAGCCGAAATTCTCATACCACCAGTAGTTCATCGCCGTGAAGCCGTAGCCGTCGGTGGTGATGTAGAACACGCGCAAGTAGCCTTCGGCGATGAAGCAGATCGCCACCAGCGTCGTGAGCGTGATCATCACGCCGGTGAGCCTGCTCCTGCCGAGCTTGCCCGCCATCGCACGCAGTTCCGGCTGGCGCGCGTCATAGGCGATCAGGTAGACGAAGCCCCACAGCGCGACCAGGATGATGACGAACTCGACCGGGGTGAGCGGGCGTCCGTTGGTGGGCTGATACGCCACGATCCAGATCACGAGCGCGGCGACGATGTAGACGAGCACGACCAGCCAGTAGAGAATCGGATGCTGCCGCAGCCCGCGCACCGGCGCGGCGATGATGCGGCGCAGCGGCGACGGGAGCAGCCCGGCAGCCGTCACCAGCCAGAGGATTATCACCAGCGGCAGACACCAGCCGGCGTCTGGCATGGACGATGCCTGTGCCGCCGCGACGGTTGCTCCCGCCAGCAGCAGAACCCAGAGTCCGCCGGTCAGCCGCGTCATTCGGCGTCCCGCGCGCAGCGAAAACCGATGAACCAATCGCGCTCCGTCGGGGATATACGGAAGCGGATGGTGGCGGTGGCGGCGTAGTCCAGATAGCTATAGATGCCGCCGCGATACACGCGCAGGCTGGTGGTGTCGTTGACATCCTCCCGACCATCGTTCGCATCGTAGGGGTAGCGGGCGTAGATGCTGCTGACCCACTCGAACACATTGCCCGCCATATCGAGCGCGCCGACCCACGACGCACCCGACGGGCGGCTGCCGACATCGACGGTTTGCCCTGGGGTGTTGCGGTCGAAGACCAGCCGAGAGATTTCGAGATCGCTGCCCCACAGATACAGCAGATTGTCGGGACCACGCGCGGCATATTCCCACTCGGCTTCGGTGGGCAGCCGCCCGCCGCGCGCGGCGCAGAAGTCGCGCGCTTCCGACCAGAGCAGATTTTCGCGCGGCTGGTTCTCGCCCGTGCCGTGACCGGTCGAGCCGTACTGCGCGTTGGTCACTTCGGTGCGGTCGATCCAGTAGGGCTGGTCGAAGCAGATTTCGTGTTCGGGGCGCTCGTCGCGCCGCCCTTCCTCATGCCCCATGATGAAGCAGCCCGGCGGAACCAGCGCCATTTCAACGCCGTCGAACGCCTGAACGACCGGCGTCCAGTCGGCGTTATGCGCCACTGGCTGCTCCGGCAGGGTAATAGTCACGGGCGTCGCGGTCGGCGGAATCGGGCTGGCGGTCGGGGCGAGCGTCGGCGGGGTGGACGGAGTAGGGCTGCAAGCGGCGATTACCGCAAGAAGGAAACCATTGAGTTGAAGCCAGTTAATTTTCACTGCCAATACGCTTACGAGTACAGCGCCAATATCACGGTGAAGATTATGCCCACGAGCGCAGTCTGAAGCAAGCGCCAAGTCTGTCGGCAAACCGGTGCTGCTGTAGTATATTTGAGGTGGACTCTTGAGATGGGAAAAACGGGGGCGAGAAAATGAGTATTCTGGGAGTCGATATGTCGGTATACAGCAGTCCCACGGATACGGAGGAAGACATGGGCGGAGACCCTCAAGAGCTTGAATATGTCGTGAGCGGCGGCGATGGCAGGGTGATCCTCGGCATCGACGTTGGCGGCAGTGGAATCAAGGGCGCGCCGGTCGATACCGAAGCCGGCACGCTGCTGGCGCCGCGCTTCCGGGTGGTGACACCGCAGCCGGCTACCGTCGACGACGTGGTGGACTGCATTGGTCGGGTCGTGGAGCATTTCAACTGGCAGAGCGAAATCGGCTGCGGCTTTCCGACGGTCGTCAAGAAGGGCACGATCTACACGGCGGCGAACATCGACAAATCGTGGATTGGTGTCGACGCCAAAGCGATGATCGAACACCGGACGCAGTGCCGCACCCATCTGATCAATGATGCGGACGCGGCGGGACTGGCGGAGATGCACTTCGGCGCGGGCGTGGATGTCGCCGGCGTTGTCCTGATGGTGACGGTTGGCACCGGACTGGGTACGGCGCTGTTCGTGAATGGCGAACTGCTGCCGAACACCGAGCTGGGGCATATTATCGTGCGCGGCA
>JADLHH010000221.1 GCA_020848855.1 Anaerolineae bacterium
AATAGTGAATTCAGTGGCGCAGGCTGCTGTCGGGATCGCCTATGACCCCGACCTGGTGCGCGAGGGCAACTGGCTTCACGAGAACGGCTTCGAGCATACCCAGGCGCTGCTCGACCTGGAACAGCCACCGACGGCAATCGTCGCCTCGAACGACCTGATGGCGTTCGGCGCGATTCAGGCAGCGCACGAACGCGGGCTGCACGTCGGCGCGGATTTATCGGTCACGGGCTTCGACGACATCGACATGGCGGCACTGGTGACGCCGTCGCTGACGACCATGCGCCAGCCGATGGCGCAGATGGGTGAGGCAGCCGTCGATCTGCTCGTCCGGCGTATCGATGGCGAGCCGATTGACGAACCTCACCTGTGTCTGGATACCGAACTGATCGTCCGCGATTCGACCGGGGCGGTTTCCTAGAACCTGCTGCCGGGAAACGATGCGGCAGGTCAGATACACGGGTCTGCCCCTACAAAAACCAGCGAATTTTCGCCTAGAACGGGCACAAATCGGCGGCGGCGTAGGTTGGGCTGCGCGACCCGTAGCGGTTGAGCAGGTCGAGCGCATCCGGGCGCGCGAGGACGACTTCCTGCACCCGCAGGCAGGCGCTGTGCAGGTTGTTGGTCACCTGCACCGCCGTCCAGAAGTCGAGCGCCATCTGGGCATAGGGCGGCGCGGTCGCCGGGTCGGGGTAGTCGGTCTGGAGTGTCTGCTACGCGTCGAGGCGGCGGTCGTCTTCGGTATACGAATACGCCAGCAGCAGCCGGTAGAGCGCGTAGGCGCGCAGCGTCGAGGCGTCGTCGTTGTACCAGTTTTCGAGCGTGGTGCTGCCGAGCGACAGGTTGAACAGGGCGATGGCGTCGTCCATGTTCTGGACGGCGAAGGCTTCGTCGGCTTCCTGAATCACCTGAATACGGAAGCGCGGCGGGTTCAACTGGCTGATCGATTCGACGTAGCTGACGCCGTTCCAATCGTAGATGGTGTAGCCGGTGCGCAGCGGACCGGTTTGCGCGTTCCCGCTGTCGTCGAAGCGGACGATCAGTTCGCTCACCTGATCGTCGTCGACATCCTGAAGCGTCGGCATCTGGTCGCTGGTGATCGCGCCGCCCAGCAGGTTGACGAAGCGCCCGCGCTCGGCGTTCCAGGTCACCGCCTGGGTGTGATAGACGCACACACCCTCGCGGCAGTCCTGGCTGGAAAACAGCAGTTCGGGGAGCGCGTGGTGGTTCAGGTCGGCGGCAGTGGTGAGGGTCGGGATGTCGCCGCCGAGCGCCGCCTGATAGCGCGTCAGATAGCGCCCGTCAATACAGCCTTCGATCAGCAGGACGCCGCCTTCATCGGGCGTCTGGTAGGTGACGATGATCTCCGGCGTGTCTTCGCCGGTCAGATCAACGTCGCCGCGCACCGCGCCGAGGTCGCCCAGCACGTCCCACTGGTCGCGCAGGGTGGCTTCGAGCGCGACCGCCGTCCCGCCGTCGGACAGGAAGCGGGCGATGGAGTCGTCCATCAGCCGGGCGTTGGACGGCGGGGTCGAGTCCAGCGCCGCCGATGGGTTCGGGGCGGGGCACGACTGGTAGTTCGGCGTTGGGGTGGGGTGGCTGGCGGCGGCGATTGCCGTCGCCGGGTTGGACAGCCCGGAGCCGTCGAGCAGGACGCCGGACAGCGGCGGCATCTCGGCTTCGATCAGCCGTCCGGGCGTGACCGTCGGGAAGCTCGCCGGTGTCGGCGCATCATTGGACGACGCGCTGGGCTGGCAGGCGGCGGCAATCAGGATTAGGATCGACAGCACTCGTTTCACCATACGCGCAAGTATAATCGCCGTGAAGATTGCCGCAAAAAGTGTACATCCGTCGGACGGGTGTAGCTTGGCAGCGCGCCAATCGGGGGTATGCTGAGGGTAGAAAGAAATGCAGGGGCACGACATGTCGTGCCCCTGCTTTCGTGAAGCGATGACGAGTATCGGGCGAAAAGCGTTAGCCTTCGCTGGTCAACTGCTCGATGGTGACTTCGTCCTTGCGCAGGTTGTTGGCGCGAATGACCAGCGTGCCGATGTACAGCGCCAGAAGTCCGAAGAACACGACCAGCGCAAGCACCAGATAGGCGGTGGTATCGGGGGTGGTTTCAGGCATGACTTACGACTCCATCAGGCGGGCGCGCATGGCTTTCACGCGCAGATTCAGGTTTTCGAGACGGATGCGCCACCAGACCAGCGCCCAGGGCACGAGTACGCTCCACACGACCATGTTGTAGCTCATGACGGTGCTGATGTTGACCGTCATGCTGAAGGAGCCTTCGGCGCTTTCCGGGTTGTTGCCGATGACGACCGGGTGGATGGTGTCGGGGCGGATGCGGGTGATCATCAGGGTGATGATGGCGGTCGAGAACGCCAGGATGCCGTAGACGGCGGCGAAACGGCGGCTGGTGTCGGGGTTTTCGATGCCCTGCCGCAGCATCAGGTAGGCGGCGTAAGTCAGGCACATGATGGCGTCCGAAGTCAGGCGCGGGTCCCACGTCCACCAGGTATTCCAGATCGGGCGCGCCCAGATCGCCCCAGTGACGAGGTTCATGATCGCCAAAATCAAGCCGACTTCGACGCCGGCGACTGCCAGCGTGTCCCACTTCGGGTTGCGTGTACGCAGGTACGCCAGCCCGCCGACGACCGTCGCGCCGAGGGCGACGAACGCCCCGGCAAATGCCGAGACATGCAGGTAGAAGATGCGCTGCACGTCGCCCTGGGTGGCATCCTGCCCGACGGCGAAGACCGCCAGATAAAACCCGAACGCGACCGCGATGGCGGTAATGACCGAAAGCAGGGTCAACACACGGCTGCGCGTCGCCGTCTGCCCGGCGGGCTGCGTCGTAGTTGGGAGAACTGCGCTCATATATGCTGCTCCTCTTTCAACTGAATGCAGAAATCTTAGCATATCTACAGGGAAATGTCACAAATCTATGAGCGAAATTCGTCCTGCAAAAGCGTGCTGAATCTCACTCTTCAACCGCATATTCGACTAGAAGGAAACAGATGGTGAGATAAATCACGTCGAGGACGACGAGAATCTGCGCCCAGGTCGTCCAGTCGGTCTGCACGGTGGCGTTGAGGATGCCGGTCGACGCCTGCACCGCCGCCAGCAGCAGCGGCAGGACGACCGGCATCATGACGATGGGCAGCAGCGCCTCGCGGGCGCGGGTCTGCACGGTCATCGCCGCCAGCAGCGTGCCGAGCGTGCTGAAGCCGAGCGTGCCCAGTACCAGCACGACCAGCAGCCACAGGTTGAACAGCGACACGTTGTAGAGGATGGTCATCAGCGGGAGCAGCAGCAGCCCAATGACCAGCGTGAACACAAAATTGCCGACCAGCTTGCCGACGAAGATCGCGGCGCGGTTGATCGGCGCGATCAGCAGGGCGTCGAGATTGCCCTGATCGCGCTCCATCGCCATGCTGCGGTTCAAGCCGAGGATGCTGGCGAAGACAATCGTCACCCACAGCACGCCGCTGACCGATTCGACGCGGGCGATGCGGTCGAGTTCGAGCGCGAAGCTGAAGACCATTACGGCGAGCAGGGCGAACAAGCCCATCGAGCCGATCAGCTCGCGGCTGCGCAGTTCCGCCTGAAAGTCCTTGCGGATGATCGAGGAGACGACGCGGAAGAAGGGGGTTTTCATCGTGCGGTCGCCGTCCCGGTGGTCTCGAAATAGTGGGCGGCGATGTCGGGCGTCATCGGGGCGTCGTAGCCGATCGCGCCGCGCGACAGGATGATGGCGCGGTCGGCGAGCGCGGCAGCGCGGTCAAGCTCGTGAGTGGTCATGACGATGGTGTGTCCGTCGGCGTGGGCGTCACGCATCAGGCTGTCGAGCGTGGCGGCGGCGTCCTGATCCAGCCCGGTGTACGGCTCGTCCATCAGCAGGACGTGGGGGTCGTGGATCAGGGCGCGTGCGATGCTGAGGCGCTGGAGCATCCCGCGCGAGTAGGTGCGCACCAGGTCGTTAGTGCGCTTGACGAGATCGACGCGCTCCAGGCTGCGCTTGATGCGCCCGTCGTGGTCGTCCAGGTTGTACAGGCGGCAGAAGAACAGCAGGTTCTCGCGGGCGGTCAGGTTTTCGTAGAGCAGCGGCTTGTGGCTGACCATGCCGATCTGTGCGCGGACGGCGGCAGCTTCGCGCGGAAGCTCCCAGCCGCCAACCTTGATCGTGCCGGCGGTTGGCTTGCTGAGCGCGGCGAGCAGGCGCAGCAGGGTCGATTTGCCGCTGCCGTTGGGTCCGAGCAGAGCGACGAACTGCCCGCGCTCGACGGTGAGGTCGAGCTTGCGCAGGACGACGTGCAAGCCATAGGCTTTGACGAGGGCATGAGTTTCGATCATAGTGCTGAGTGCCGAGTGCTGAGTGCTGAGTGCTGAGTAAGAGCAAGAAGCATGTTCTCGCACTCTAGCATAGATGTGAAGGCTTAGAAAACTGTTCTTCGTCTGCTCAATGGAGTACGAAACTCAGTACCCGGCACTCAGCACTCAGCACTTTACTTTTTCCTTTCCATCAACGCGGCGAGGCGCGCCTTGAGCGCGGCACGCTGCTGCTGGTAAGCGTCGTCGGGGATTTTCCCGGCGGCGTGGTCGGTATCGAGTTCGGCGATCTGGCGGATCAGGATGTCGATCACCTGCTGGTCGCCGGCGCGGTTGCGCACGGCGATGAGGTACAGCCCGCCGACGAGCAGTCCGATGATGATCAGCGCGCCGACGACGATCAGCGGCAGGCTGGTGGATGAGACGACCGGCGCGGTGCGGTCAGCGTTCTGGGCAGCGGTCAACCCTTCGCCGCTGACTTCATAGCGCAG
>JADLHH010000222.1 GCA_020848855.1 Anaerolineae bacterium
GCCCCGGTGTCAGCAGGGTTTTGCCATAAGTGTAGGCGAGGAACGAATACGGGTAATAAGCGGTCGGCGTCATGAACGAGCGCCCGTCGTAGAGGATGCGGCTGTACGCCTCGTCGGAGATCAGGTAGATCGGGCGTCCGCTGCGGCTGCTGGCGTCGGTGAGCGCCTGGGCAAGCTGGCGCAGTGTCGCTTCCGGGTAGATTTTGCCGGTGGGGTTGTTGGGCGAATTGATGATGATCGCGCGGGTTTTGGGCGTGATGGCGGCGGCGATGGCATCCACGTCGAGGTCGAAGGTTTGCAGATTCACTTTGACGCGGACGGCGTCCGCGCCCGCGCTGAGGATCAGCGCTTCGTAGAAGAACCAGGGCGGGCTGATGAAGATCACCTCGTCGCCGGGGTCAACCACGGCGTTGATGGCGACTGCCAGCGCCGCGAACGCGCCGTTGGTCATGTTGACGTCTTCGTCGCGGAACGCCAGCCCATAGCGCGTGCGCAGCGTATTCCCGACGACCGCCCGCGCCGGAGCCTCGCTCATCTTGTAGGCGAACCAGTCCTTGTTCTGCGGCTCGCTCCACTGCTGGAGCGCCTGAGTGAAGCGCTGGAGCGGCATTTCGTGCGGGTTGCCGAATACGAAATCGCTGATCTCCCCCGTGCTGTTCGCCATCGTCGTCTCGACCGACGTCAGGAAGCCAACCAACTGTCCCATCGACTGAAACAGCTTCATGGTGCGCTGGGAGACTGCCATGCGCGTTTGCCTTTCCCAAAAGAAGTGATTAGTTCTTGGTTTTTAGTCGCTGGTTTCAGCCTATTCATTACGAAGCGGCGTTTCAAGTTTGCACACGCAAATCCATAGAATTATCTCCAACGCTGTAAAAATACGTGTTCAAGATCGTCAGCAAGTTCGCTCTGAGTTTGATAGTTGCGACGGGCTAGATAGAGTATGGAGATCCAAATTATGAGAGGCAGGAATTCTACCTGTGCGGCGATACAGAACAGTGTCAAAAGTACGCCAAATATAACTTGAACAAGCGGACCTTCACTTCCTAAGTTCGCGCGGAAGTGCGTTCTGCTCTCATTAACCTGCTGTAAAGTCCCATCACAACCGAGCGACGTGCGCTCATATTGACGTGTAATCGTGAAAGCGACTTTCTCGTTCGCTGCCGCTTCATATTTGAAATGGTCTTTATTCTTCACATTGAAGTTTGTGCTTAAACGCTGGAGGCATTCGCTCACTGGCGCGGCGACATCAAATTCCAGATGCAGAGGAAGAAACCACGCGACAGGTGTAGTGCTGCGCAGCCAGCTAATACCATACTTTCGCTTTTCCATACCAGATGCGTTTCGCTCAATGCCTTCCTAAAGTTCCGTCAACCCATATGCCGCCGCCAGCACCTGCACGGGGTGGACGCTGCGCGCGCCGGTCGCGTGGGTGATCTGCCAGCGGCAGGTTTCGCTGTCGCAGATCACGGGCTTGTCCGCGCCGATCTGGTCAACCTGATCGAACAGCGGCTTGCCCACGTCCATCGCAATCTGATATTTCTCGACCTTGTAGCCATACGTCCCGGCGATGCCGCAGCAGGCGGCGTCCGCCAGCCGCACGGTCAGGTCGGGGATCAGGTCGAACAGGTCGAGCGCGGGCTGCCCCATGTGGTGCGCCTTCTGCTGGCAGGGCGCGTGATAGAGCAGGGTCGTCGGCTGGGGGAAAATCGGCTGAAAGTCGCGCCTGAGTTCGCCGCGCCGGTCGAGCATCAGCAGAAATTCGCTGATGTCGTACACGTCCTCGGCGACGAGATCGCGGTCGGGATGATCGACTTCGAGGATTTCGCGGTAGTCGGCTTTCAGGCTGAGCGTACACGACGTGCTCGCCCCGACGATGGGGATGCCGCGCCGGGCGTAATCGCCCAACCAGTTGAGGTTGCGCTCGGCATAGCCCCGCGCCGCGTCGAACTCGACATTGGACTGCATCGGCAGCCCGCAGCAGTTCTGCTCCGGCAGCACCACGTCGTAGCCGTTGTGCGCCAGCACCATGACCGCCGCCTGGCTGGTGATCGTGTCGAAGTAGTTGCCGGCGCAGGCGTGGAAATAGGCGATTTGCCCGCGATACGGCGCTTGCGCCTGCGGCTTGTTTCGGGCGAACCATTCGCGGAACGACTGGAACTGGAACACCGGCAGCGGCGCATCGCGGTGGATGCCGATCAGCTTCTCAATGATCACGCGCGCCGGGCGAACCTGCGCGCCGAAGTTGACCAGCGGCGCGAAGCGGTGACCGAGCTTGCCCATCAATTCCGAGCGACCGAGAATCCGGTTGCGCAGCGGGACGTGCCCGTCGTAAAGCTTCTCGCGGGCATGGGTATTCATCTCCATGATCTTGACGCCGTGCGGGCAGACCATCGTGCAGATGCCGCAGCCGGAGCAGTAATCGACGCTCTTGTCGGGCGATTCGTCGCCGGCTGGCTCGTTCCAGCGGAAGCGCTGCGCCTGCGGTCCGACGGTTTTCGGTCCGGGGAACAATTCGGTCACGGGCGCGACCGGGCAGGCGGACGTGCAGATGTTGCACTTGATGCACAGGTCGGCGGTGAATTCGACCTGTTCGTAGTATTCGAAGTCGTGAATCGTCTCGTCCATGCTTCAGCCTTTTAC
>JADLHH010000223.1 GCA_020848855.1 Anaerolineae bacterium
CGCATTTCAAAAGCAGTCACGTTATCTGCGTTTTGCGCCAGTACACCGCCCGACAGCGTCAGGATAAAGAGACTCAGCGCCAGGCGAAAAAGGAACTGTCGGTAATGCATCATTTCAACCACGTCCTGTGGATGATATAAGGCAAATCAGCGGTGATTATACCCAGACAGCGGCAGAGGCACGATCTCGCGTGCCCCTGCCGTCAATGACTGCATTTGTCTGCGATTACAGGAGAATTTTGTCGAGGATCATCGCCATGAACAGAAAGGCGAGATAAGCTGTCGAGAATTTGTATGCCGCCCGCGCCGCCGCGCCCGATTTCTCGCGCATCAACGCGATCGCCGCGCGGATCAAGCCGATGCCCAGCAGCACCGCCGACAGCAGGTAGATGCCGCCCAGAAAACCGAACGCCACCGGCAGCAGCGTGATCAGCAGCAGCATGATCGAGTACAGCAGGATTTGCTGGCGCGTGACCGCCTCGCCCTTAGCGACCGGCATCATTGGCACATTGGCTCTGGCGTAGTCGGTGTTGACCAGCAGCGCCAGCGCCCAGCTATGCGGCGGCGTCCAGTAGAAGACGATGGCGAACAGGATGAACGCCGGGTAGCTCAGGCTGCCCGTGACCGCCGCCCACCCAACCAGCACCGGCATCGCGCCTGCGCCGCCGCCGATCAGGATATTCAGTACGGTGTTGCGCTTGAGCAGCATCGTATAAATCAGCACATAGTAGATCGCGCCGCCGAGCGCCAGCCCCGCTGCCAGCCAGTTGACGAACACGCCGAGGATCAGCGTCGACCAGACCACCAGCGCCAGCCCGAACAGCAGCGCGTTGATCGGCTCGACGCGCCCCGACGGGATCGGGCGGCGGGCGGTGCGGCTCATCTTGGCATCCATATCTCGGTCGAAATACTGGTTGATCACGCTAGCGCCCGCCGCCGAAAGCGCGCCGCCGAGCAGCGTCGGCAGCAGAATGGTGACGTGCGGGATGCCGTCAGCGGCGATCACCATCGCCACCAGCGTCGTGAACAGCAGCAGCGTGACGATCCGCAGCTTGGTCAGCTCCAGATACGTGCGGATCGTCGTCCTGACGCCAATCTTGTCTAGTTGAGGAGTGGTTCCGACTGTGGATGCCATTCGCCTTCCAATCGTTCGGCACTATTCAATGTTTCGATCACACTCAGCGCGACCATGAACGCCCACGTCACCGCCGCGAACAGGACGTGCCCCGCCGCCCATACCGACGCCGCGCCGCTGAAGACGACGCCCGCGCCGACTCCCGCCTGCGCCAGATACGCCGCCAGCGCCAGCACAGGCAGCAGACGGCTGGTTCCGCCGCGATTCTTCCACGCCGACCACACCAGCAGCAGCAGCGACAAGCCAAGCGCCACGACGGCGAAACGGTGGAACATGTGAATCATCTGGAGCGGTCCCTGAGCCGTCGGCAGCACGTCGCCGTTGCACAGAGGCCAGGTTACGCAGGCGAAGGTGGCGTTGCTGCCGCGCACAACCGCCCCGGTGATAATGATCAGCAGCGCCAGCACCGTCGTGACGTACACCAGCGACGTGAAGCCGTCGCGTGGGTGTCGCTGCGCGGGCGTGTAGGTCGCCAGCAGCGCCGCCGTCAGCAGGCTGCCGAGCAGCAGCATGGCAATCGTCAAATGCAGCGCCACCAGCGCCGAGTTGAGTTCGTTCTTCACCACCACCGCGCCCAGACCTGCCTGCGCCGTGTACATCAGCGCGGCGATCACCGTCGCCGCCAGCGCGCCGCGCCGTTGGTGACGGTAGTTGCGAACTGCCGTGATCAGCATAATGATGCCGAACACGCCGATCAGCATCGCAAACAGACGATGCGACCACTCGATCCACGCCGTAATGTCATCCAGCGGCGGGAAGATTGTGCCGTTGCACAAAGGCCAGTGGTCGCCGCAGCCTAAGCCGGAGTCGGTGACACGGACGACCGCGCCGACTACGATTAAGCCCACAGTGAGCAGCGCTGTCGTGAGCGCCAGCGCCGGAAACACACGGGAACGCATGAGAACCTCGACATTCCTAAAGGTATTGACGTGAAAGTGCCGCGCGTAAGCAGCCCGGCGGTAAGAATACTTCGGATTATGACGACCCGGAATCTGCGTCCGGGATCATGCGTGGGTTCATTCTATAGAATCAACTGAGCTTTGTATAGGTTTTGTGGGGTTTCACCGCGCCGGTTACTGACCTTCGGCGGCTTCTGCCTTGCCCCGCTTCAAGCCCCAGTCGATTACCCACATGACGACCGCCAGTGTGACGGCGATCCCGACCAGATTGAACAGGACGAACGACACCAGAATGAAGAACTGGTTCGCCTTCCAGGGCAGCATGGTCGTCGGCGAGGCGTCAGGGGCGGCTACCTGCTGAAGGATGGGCAGCACCTGACCGCCGGTTGCGATGAGCAGAGACGACAGACCGCCGCCGGCAAGCAGCAGGATGATCAGGACGATGAGAAAGGTGAATCGTCTCACGCACAGCCTCCACATTGTAAAGCAAGCTCACGACAGATTGTACTCTTTGGAACAAGCTCCTGCAAGCGTGTCATTCCTGTTCCGCCGGCACATCTTCATCCCGGTCAACACGGGGTGACTGCGGCTCCTGCAGGTTGTCGTCCAGCGGGTCGATCTGCTCCTGGCTGGCTTCGCGCCGGAAGTCGCGGCTTTCGGCAGGCTCGGCAGGCTCGGTCGCGCCTTCGCGGGTAGAGGAAGCGACACGCCCTTCGATCTGGCGCAGCACGCGCGGCAGAACGAAGGTGAAGGTTGCGCCGGTGTTCGGCTCGCTCTCCACCCAGATATGCCCGCCGTGCTTCTCGATCAGCGACTTGACAATCGTCAGCCCCAGCCCGGTTCCTTCGATGCGCCGGTCGTTCGTCTCTCGAAAGAAGCGGTCGAAGACGCGCGGCAGCGCCTCGGCAGAAATTCCGCTGCCGTTATCGCGCACCGAAACCTCGACGCTTTCCGCCAGCGCCGTCGCCCGAACCCAGACTTCGCCGCTCGGCTTGTTGTACTTGACGGCGTTACTCAGCAGGTTGAGCAGCACCTGTTCCAGCACGCGCTCGTTGGACTGAATCTGCCCGACATCGGGGTCGAAATCGGTGTGAATGATCACCTGCTGCTGATCCGCCAGGTCGCTGATACGCGACACAGCGCGGTCGATGACCACGCACATATCGCAAAGCTGCGCCTCCATGACGCCGTCATCGTGAATCCATGCCATGTCCAGAAGCTGCTGGACGAGTGTCTCCATGTGCGCCAGCGTCGACATCGCCATGTTGGCGAAGCGTTCCTGGCGCGCGGTGAGCGGATCGCCGCAGTTGACGATCAGGTCGATGAAGCCGGCAGCCGAGGTCATCGGCGTCTTCAGTTCGTGCGCCACTTCGGCGACGATCTGCATCCAGGAATCGGGGTTATCCATCATCGCCACACAACAACTCCGGTATCTCGTTGAACGCTCGACCGATGCGCGTGCCGTGCCACGTCAGCAGCGAGCCGTCGATCAGGCGTATCCGTCCCGTCTTAGCTGCCGGGATGTCGAGCGCGGAGAAGATGAGTGTGTGTCGTTCGAGGAAGGGATACGGCTCATTCGGCAGCAAAACAACGTCGGGCTGGGCAGCTTCGACTTCCGCCAGCGTCACACGCGGGTAGCGGGTGTCGCGCCCAACGACGCGCGGATCGTCCACGGCATAAGATTCCGCCTCGCCCAGATCGGCTTTGAGCGGGAACTGGCGCTCGCGGTCGGCGAACACATTCACGCCGCCGCAGATGCGCAGCAGGTCGTGGGAAAAGGTATCGGCGTTGAAGGTCATCAGCGGCTCGTACCAGACGGGTGCGAACACCTTGCACGGCGGCTCGTGCTCCATGCGTTCGAGCCAGTCGCACGTCCATTCCAGCGAGCGCACGCGCTCGACCATCACCGGCTCGTCGAACACATCCATGATCGACCACATCAGGTTGAACGCCTCGCGCACCGTTCGCGGAAACGTCACCCAGATCGGGATTCCGGCGGATTCCAGCGCTTCGGCATCCTCGCGGCGGTTCTCCTCCTGGTTCAGGATGACGAGGTCGGGCTTCATGGCGACAATGCGCTCGATATCCGGGTTCTTGGTGCCGCCGATGCGCGGCAGGCTGGCGACCGATTCCTCCGGGTAGATGCAGTAATCGGTGATGCCGATCACGCGGTCGCCGACGCCCAGTTCGAACAGCGATTCGGTGACGCTCGGCACCAACGATACGACCCGGTGCGGCGGCTCACTGACCGGGGATTCACGCCCAACCTCATACGTCATGACGACACCTCCGCTCGTGGGACAGCTTATTGGCGATGCACCAGTTGATCGCGCTCCGGTCCTACACTCACCGTGTTGATCGGTGTCGC
>JADLHH010000224.1 GCA_020848855.1 Anaerolineae bacterium
CATCAAATTTCACACAGGGTTTCCAATGGTTCACAACGCTCTTGTAGGGGCGAACCCACGTGTTCGCCCGCTGGGGCAGACACACAGGTCTGCCCCTACAAAACACCTATGACCCTTTTTGACCTAACTGGCTATTTTGATGCGATGACCCTGTGCCTTGCCCGCGCACACCTGACCTCGCCCTGCCGTCTGGTATAATGAGGCAGGAGTGTGGACACGATGCGATTTCCAAAAACCCTGTTCATGATTCTGTGCTTCACCCTGGTGACGGCGACCGCCGCTGCCCAGGGCGAAGTGACCGGCAGCATCTACCAGACCACCAACGTCCGGCGCGGACCCGATACCCGTTTCGAGATCGTCGGTCAGCTCAGCGCGGGCGATCAGGTGCTGGTCGATGGACGCGACTCGGAAAGCCGCTGGCTGCACATCCTGCTGCCGACCGGCGAGGTCGGCTGGCTGCCGGTGTTCGCGCTGGTGCTGGATGGCGATCTCGCGGACATACCGGTGCTGGAAGACGACGCCGAAAGCACGCCCGTCCCCGGCGCGGCTGTGACCGTCGTCTCGTATGGGCGCGTCAATGTGCGCAGCGGACCGGGAACTGATTACGAGATCGTCGGTCAGTTGGACGTGGACGACAGCGCCGAGGCACTCGCCCGCAGCAGCACCGATAACGACTGGCTGCTCATTCTGCTCGACGAAACCGAAGGCGCACCCGAAGGCTGGGTCGCCTATTTCACCGTCAATGTGCAGGGCGATCCGGGCATTCTGCCGGTGCTCGTCCCCGACAGCAGCGGCGATACCCTGATCCCGCCCTCCCGCTTGATCCGCGCCCGCTTCAACGTGCGCCTGCACGATGCCCCACAACTCACCGCGCCGACGCTGCTCGTCGTGCCGTTCGGCAGTGAAGTGACCGCCATTGGGCGCAGCGCCGCCGGCGACTGGCTGTTCGTCGGCTATGGCGAAGATATCGGCTGGGGCGTGGCGCAGTTGTTCGAAATTTCGCGGGGCGATATCGAGGATTTGCCGGTCTACGAGGGCGCGGCTGTCCCCTGACCGATTCATGACCTTCTAATGCGCAGCGGGTATCCTCAATGCGGAATGTAATAGTTTCGCGGGAGACCCATGGTGCGCTACGATGCAATTGTGATTGGAACGGGGCAGTCGGGACCGCCGCTGGCGCGGCTGCTGGCAGATCAGGGCAAGAAGGTCGCCGTCTGCGAGGGCGGCGTATTCGGCGGGTCGTGCGTCAACTACGGCTGTACGCCCAGCAAGGCGATGATCGGCAGCGCCAATGCCATTCAGACGGCGCGGCGCGGCGGCGATTTCGGCTTCACCGCCGGGGATGTCGTCGTCGATTACCCCCGCATCGTCGAGCGGCGCGATGCCATCGTGCGCGGCTCGCGCGACGGCTTGATCCGCAGCCTCGAAAAGCGCTCGAATATTACCCTGTACTGCGAATACGCCGTCTTTGAAGCCCCGCATCGGGTTCGCGCTGGCGCGGACGTGATCGAAGCCGAGCGGATTTACCTCAATACCGGTGCGCGCCCGGCTGTCCCGCCCATCGACGGGCTGGATCGCGTCCCGTATCTCGACAACGTTCGCCTGATGAATCTGACCGAGCTGCCGCGCCATCTGCTCATTCTCGGCGGCGGCTACATCGGGCTGGAATTTGCCCAGGCGTTCCGGCGCTTTGGCAGCGACGTGACCGTGATCGACCGCAGCAAGGTCGTCATCGAACATGAAGCCCCCGAATTTTCCGAGGCGGTTCAGAAGGTGCTGGAAGCCGAGGGTATCCGCTTCGTCTTCGACGCCGACACGCGCCGGGTCGAGCAGGTGGACGGGCAAATTCGTCTGCACATCGACCATACCGACGGTTCCCAGCAGACTGTCAGCGGCACGCACCTGCTGGTCGCCACCGGACGCCAGCCGAACAGCGACCGCATCGGCGCGGACGCCGCCGGGCTGGAACTGGACGAGGAGGGCTATATCAGGGTTGACGACCACCTGCGCACCAGCGTCGAAGGTGTTTACGCGCTGGGCGACGTGAACGGCAGGGGCGCGTTCACCCACACCTCGTATGACGACTACCTGATCATCGCCGACAACCTGAAGGGGGGCAATCGCAAAGTGTCTGATCGCATCCTGACGTATGCCGTCTTCACCGATCCGCCGCTGGCGCGCATCGGCATGAACGAGCGCGACGTTCGCGCCGCCGGGCGCGACGCGCTGGTCGCCACCATGCCGATGACGCGCGTCAGCCGCGCCCGCGAATGGGGGCAGACCAACGGCATGATGAAAGTGCTGGTCGATGCCCGGACGCGGCAGTTTCTGGGCGCGACGCTGTTCGGCTTGAGCGCCGACGAAGCCATCCACGCCATTACCGACCTGATGTACGCCCAGACGTCGGTCGACGTGATGCGCCGCGCTGTCCACATTCACCCGACCGTCGCCGAACTGCTGCCGACGCTGCTGGAGTCCCTCAAGCCGCTGGAATAGGCTTCGTACAAATGAGGGTGTTCCCGTAGGGCACGACATGTCGTGCCCCTACAATAAATGCGTTATTTTCGTCTCGACTTCAGCAGCTTCAGCACCGCGTCGCTGCCCGGCACCAGTTCCAGCGCCTCGATGAAATTCGGCGCGCGCTCGACCGGGCAGCGCTTCGCCAGCCCGAACAGCATGTCGTTGAGCGCCGGGTCGCGCGCCGCCGCCATCTGGATCACGGCGTAGCGGTGCAGATCGCCGGAGCGCGTCGCCGCCACAATCAGTTCCAGCAGGGAGTACAAATCCTCGCGGTGATGTTCGACCACGTAGCCGACGATCCCGGTCTGCTCGACCGCGCCGCCGCGCTCGATGAAGCGCCGCGCCGCCGCCGTGTACAGCGCCGCCGGGAAGTCGGCGGGCAGGCTTTCCAGCGCCCGGCTCACCACGTCGGCGTACTCCGGCTTGTAGTCATGCACCAGCATCACATACTGGTAGATCGGCTGCCAGCGCTCGAAGCGCACCAGCAGGGTGAGCGCCGTCGCCGCCGGCTCGCCGGAAAAGTCCGACGTATCGCCGACCTCGCTCAGCAGCCTGACGGCGTGAAGCTGCGCCAGAACAGGGTCAACCTCGCTGATGCCAACCAGCGCCGCGACGCGCAGCATCTGCGCCGCGTCGATCTTCGGCGTCGGCGGGATGCCTTCATAAACCGCGACCGCCCGCAGGTACAGGTCGAGGTCGTCGGGGTGGTTGATGCCGATCAGCAGCCGCACCAGCGCCTCGCGCAGCGTCGCCCCGCGATCTTTCTCGGGGTTGGCGAAGTAGAAATTCAGCCGCTCGCGCAGCGCCGGGCGAGCGCGGTCGTCCAGCGCTGCGCGTTTGAGCACGGTCAGCGCCGCCTCGACGTGGCTGCGCGCCGTCGTCGCGCCCAATAATTCCAGCGCCAGCGCCGGATCGCCGCTCTGCTTCACCCGTTCGGCGAGAGATGTGACCATACCGTCATTTCCCTGTAGGGGCAGACCCATGTAGGCTTGTCCGAAAAATCACCTGCGGGAGAATCTGCCCAAACTCCCTCAACCCCCACCCCCTTCTCGTCCAACCTGCGGTTGGATTACGCAGGCGGGGAGAAGGGGCGCATCCTGGGCGTTGTCCCGCGCCTTATTTACGGGGGAGCGGGGTGAGGGGAAACGTTCAATGCGATAATTTTCGGACAAGCCTCCATGTGTGTGCCCAAACCGGGGCGAACACACGGATTCGCCCCTACACCCTCACTGCGCCGTCGCCAGCGCTTCGGCGAATACCCCCAGCGCTTCGTCGATCTGCGCCTCGGTCACTACCAGCGGCGGAATCCAGCGGATCACGTTGTCGAACGTGCCGCAGGTCAGCAGCAGCAGGCGGCGGTCGAGGCAGGCTTTCTGCACGGCTTTGGTCGCGTCCTTGTCCGGCTGCCCGTCGCGTGTGAATTCGACGCCAACCATCAAGCCGCGCCCGCGCACATCGCCGATGATCGGGTACTCGGCTTGCAGTTCCTTCAATCCGTCGAGCAGGCGCGCGCCCTGTCGGGCGGCGTTTCCGGGCAGGTCTTCATCGCGCAGCACGCGGATGGTCGCCACGCCCGCCGCTGCCGCCAGCGCGTTGCCGCCATACGTCCCGCCGTGCGCGCCCGGCGTCCATTTCTCCATCAATGCCCGCGACGAGCCAATCGCCGAGATCGGCACGCCGCTGCCCAATCCCTTCGCCATGATCACCACGTCCGGCGTGATCCCGGCGTGCTCGAAGCCGAACATCCTGCCGGTGCGCCCGAAGCCGGTCTGCACCTCATCCATCACGTACAGGATGCCGTAGTGGTCGCACAGTTCGCGCAGTTCGCGCAGGAAGCCGACCGGCGCGGGCACGTAGCCGCCTTCGCCCAGCACCGGCTCGATCACGATGGCGGCGGTCTCCTCCGGCGAAGTCTGCGATTTGAGCAGCGTCTCCAACTGCGCCATGCAGAAGTCGCTGGCTGCGTCGTCGTCCATGCCCAGCCGGTAGCCATAAGGATACGGCGCGACGAACACCCCGCCCGGCAGCGGCTGGTAGCCCGCCCGGTAAATCGTCTTGGAAGTGGTCATCGCCATCGTCTGCGCCGTGCGCCCGTGAAAGCTCCCCTGAAACACGATAACATTCGTGCGTTTGGTTGCCTGCCGCGCCAGCTTGACCGCGCCTTCCGTCGCCTCCGCGCCGCTGTTGGCGAAGAAGAAGCAGTCGATGCTCGCCGGGGTGATCGCGTCGAGCGCGTGGCTCAGTTCGATGACGGCGGGCGAGATCACGATGTTGATCTGCCCGTGAATCAGGTTGGCGACCTGCGCCTGAATCCCGGCGACGACGCGCGGGTGGGCGTGCCCGGTGTTGGTCACGCCGATGCCGCTGGTGAAATCGGTGTAGCGCGTGCCGGCGGCGTCGTACAGGTAAATGCCCTCGCCGCGCACCGGCTGCACGGTCGTCAGATGCGTCCACACGGGGGACAGATGGTAAAGTGGATCCATTTCCATGATCAGCGTGTCCTATTTGTGAGAAGGCTGTGCAGATTTTAGTCGATATTTTGGCTTTATCGAATAATGACGCGGTCTTTATACCGAGCTAAATTTTTCTCATCTATACCATTAGGAGGCTGTACATGCGTAGGTTTTTTGCTCTGTTCCTGGTTCTGGCGCTGCTCCTGAGCGTGTCGCCCATCGTCGGGCAGGAGACCACCCCCGAACCCACCGCCGAAGTCACCGAGCCGCCCGGCGGCGAAGTCACGCCCGAGCCGACAGCAGTCACGCCTGAGCCGACCGAGGAACTCACCCCCGAACTGACGCCCGAATCCACCAGCGAGGCGACGCCCGAAGTCACCGAGACGGCAACCCCGATCATCGTTTACGTCCCGGTCACGCCCACGCCTGCTCCCACGCTCAAGCTGGATACCAAGCCGCGCGTCGCCGTGATGTCGGCGGTCTCGCCGGAACTCAGCATCCTGCTGGGGTTGACCGCCGTCGAGACCACCTACACCGTCAATGGGGTGGATTTCGTGACCGGCAGCCTCGCCGGGAATGATGTCGTCCTGTTCCTCAGCGGCGTGAGCATGGTCAACGCCGCCATGAACACCCAGCTTCTGATCGATCACTTCAACGTGACGCATATCATCTTCAGCGGCATCGCCGGCGGCGTGAATCCGTCGTATCACATTGGCGACGTGGTGATCGCCGCGCAGTGGGGGCAGTATCAGGAAGCCTACGCCGCCCGTACCCTGTCGGATGGCGCGCTCGCCGCGCCCGATCCAGCGCCGTTCGTGCCGTTCGGCTTCATGTTCCCGCAGACCGTCAGCGTTCGCTCGGATTTGATCCCGACGGGCGAGGAGAAGTTCTGGTTCGCGGTCGATCCGCAGATGCTCGCCATCGCCGGGGCGGTCGCGCCGACGGTCGTGCTCAGGACCTGCACCGCCGATAACGTCTGCCTGACCGACCAGCCGGTCGTCCACGTCGGCGGCAGCGGCGTCTCCGGGCAGACGTTCGTGGATAACGCCGAGTACCGTGAGTACGTCTACAGCACCTTCGGCGCGGACGCGCTCGACATGGAGACCGCCGCCGCCGCGATGGTCGCCTATACCAACGGCGTGCCGTTCCTCGCCTTCCGCAGCCTGTCCGACCTGGCGGGCGGCGGACCCGGCGCGAATGAGATCGGCACGTTCTTCCAGCTTGCCGCCGATAACTCGGCTGCCGTCACCATCGCCTTCCTGAACGTCTGGGCGGGGCAGTAAATCTCGTCGGGGTTTTTCTCCGCACGTTCACTGAATGTTTTGGGGGCGCACAGCCGTGCGCCCCTACGGATTCCGCCCAGCGTTGCCAACCTGTCTGCTTGCCCGCGCCCCGGCTTTCGGGTTATGCTTCGCCGAAACCAATGCCACAGGATAACCCATGCTCACACTCGATCACGTCATCATCGGTGTACATGATCTCGATCAGGCGACGGCGGATTACCGCGCGCTCGGCTTCAACGCCTTCTACGGCGGCAGGCACACCAGCAACACGACCCACAACGCGCTGATCTGCTTTCAGGATGGGACGTATCTCGAACTGCTCGCCCCCACCGGCGACCCGCCCAAGCCCGGCACGACCGATTTCAGCGTGCTGATCCAGAAGGGCGAGGGCTTGATGGGCTACGCGCTGCTCACGCCGGACCTGGCTGCCGAGGTCGAGACGCTGCGAGCGCGCGGCGTGACCGTCGGCGACATCAGCGAGGGGCGGCGGCTGCGCGCCGATGGCGTCGAACTGCGCTGGCGCTCGGCGGGGCTGGAGGGCGGCTTGTCGCCGTTCATCATCGAGGACGTGACGCCGCGCAGCCTGCGCGTGCTGGACGATCCCGCCACCGTCACCCACGCCAACGGCATCACCGGGATTGCGAAGCTCGTCGGCGCGGATTTCAATTCGATGCGCGGCGATCAAACGCTGACCGGGATCGTGTTCGCTGCGCCCGCGCCGATCACGTTTGATCCCGCCAAGACGCACGGGGTCGCGCTGGCGGCAGAATAACGCTAGGTCACTCCAGGTGATGTTGGATGCGTGGGAAACGTTCCGTTGTAGGGGCGAGGCATGTCTCGCCCCTACGCGAAAAATCTCCTGTTGATTTAGTCGGGGTGAGGGGGGAATTACGACGAGGCGAACGCCTTTACGCGCGGGAAGATCATCACCACGAAGGCGACCACCGCCGCCATTTCCAGCAGCCGCCCGGCGAGCGGCAGCCACGTGAGCGGAATCCAGCGGCTGAGCACGAACAGCAGCAAGCCCGCGTTCAGCAGACCATACGCCAGCCAGCCGAGCCGCTCGCGCCCGTAGCGCGGCTCGGTCGTGAAGCGCGGCAGAATCCAGAAGGCGACGCCCATCGCCAACTGCATCGTCCAGCCGAGCAGCACCAGCTCGATGTGCGCCGGCATCAGCAGCCACACCAGCGGGTCGAACGGCACGCCCTTGTTGAACAGCATCAACATACCGAAGGTGAAGCCGATTCCCAGTTCGACCAGCGCCGTGCGCACCATCCACACCGTCAGTCGCGGCACGTCAGCGCTCCTTGACCCGCCCCCACGTGTTGGCGACGAAGCCCCACGCGGCGAGAAGCTGCAAAATTGCCGACGCCGCCAGCACCCAGCCGAGGTTCCATTCCGGCTTGACCACCACCAGCGGCTCGCTGATCGCCCGCAGGATCAGCCCGACGTTCAGCAGCCAGAACACCGTCCAGCCGAGCGTTTCGCTGCCGCGCGGGCGCTCTTTCGACTGCTTGGGGAACATCCAGTACACCACGCCCAAGATCAACTGCATCACCCAGCCGACCATCAGCAGGTGGATGTAGACCGGGTACAGCAGCCCGAACTGCGACGGCAGCCGGAAGGTGTCGCGCCCCAGGTACAGCACGCCCACCATCAGCCCGACGACGAAGTAGGCGAGACCGGTTTTGATAAAAGTGCGTGAGAGCAGTGGCATGGGATTCCTGCTATGAAGCGAGACGCGAATCGCCCGGCGGCACCTGTACGATTGCGCCCCAGGGCTGGTAGTTGCTGTAGAACACGGTGCGGTCGATTTCGTTGCCGCTCATGTCGAGGATCAGCCGCGTGATGCGCACTTCCGCTCCCACCGCCGACCAGTCAACCTGAAGCGACTGCCCCGGCTGCAAATCCGGGTTCGCCTCGTAGACCGTCGGCGCGGGCGGCTGCTCGTTGGTGATCTCCGGTCCGCGTTTGACCACCTGCCGTCCTGGATTCGTGCTGTAGAACCGGAACTGCACCGTATTGTTGCCGGGGAAGACCGACGTTTCGATCAGCAGGCTGTAGTCAGTGTCGTTCATGAACCGGAAGTCGAGGTCGGGCTGATAGATCGCCGCGTCCATGCCGACGCCTTCGCCCGTCTCGTAATAGCCGACGCGGTAGCCGTGCGCGTAGCGCTCGACAATCGGGAAGCCGGCGTAGAACGCCGCCTGAAACGCCGTCGTGCTCACCTGGCACACGCCGCCGCCGACGCCGTCCACCGTGCGCCCGCCGACGATCACCTTGCCGGAAACGTAGCCCGATTCCGGCGCGACATCGCCCAGAATCTGGTTGAACGAGAAGATGGTGTGCGGCGGGATGACCACGCCGTCGAAGCGCGACGCCGCCAGAATGATGTTGTCCTTGCGCGCCTGGGTCGAGCCGGTGTAGTAGGTCGTCCCCTGCGAGATCATCTCGGTGATGCCCAGTTCGGCGGCGGTCACGTCGTCGGGGTAGCGCGGCGCGGTGTAGTCGAACGCCATCGGCACGACCCGGTTATTGCTGCTGAAGATCGCCTGCTCCATCCGCCCCAGCGTCTCCGGGATGTTCAGCGTTCGCCCGCTGCGCGCCGGCTGGATGACTTCAAGCTGCTGCGTCTGCTCGTTGAAGTGGAAGCGCGCGTCCTGCGGCGTGGCGATCAAGCCGGGCGCGAGCGTTTCGAGATATTCGCGGAACGGCGCGGGATCGACGCTGACTTCGTAGCGCAGCGTGCCGTCGGCGTTGGCGACGGTATCGATCTTCAACAGCGCCCGAATCTGATCGACGCTGGCGTACCAGGGACCGAGCGTGCCGCCGTTCTGGTCGTCGGCGACCAGCAGCACCGGGCTGGACAGGGCGATCCGCGCCCGCTGGGCGGCGGCTTCGGCATCCCACGCCACCGGCGGCGTCTCGTTGATCACCAGCGGCACTTCACCGCCGCTGCTCAGGTTGAGGATGGCGTCATCCAGCCGCGCCAGCGTCGAGGTGATGTCCAGTGACCGCCCGCTGCTGCCGGTCGTCGCCTGTATATCCGTGCCGACCACGTTCAGAATCGCATCCTGCGGCGCGCGGTTGATCGCCGCCGCGATGGTCTCAAGCCGCGCCACCGCCGCGTTCTGGTCGTAGCGGATGATGGGCGAGATGCTGCGCCCGTTCAGCCATGTCAGCGCCTGGGCGACGAGATTATCCACCAGGTTGCTCCCGTGCCCGACGGCGAAGGCGTCGGCGGCTGTCGCGTCGGCGTCGAACGTCACGCCCAGGTCGCCCGCGCTCAACTGCCAGAACTTGTCCCCGTCCCGAAACGTGAACACGGCGTCGCGGTCGTAGGTGAAGCGCTCGTCGAGCGCCGCCGCTGCCTGCGCCCGTGTCATGCCACCCAGCGCGATATCGTAGGACGACACGCCCGGCACGATCCGCTCGCGGAAGGTGATCTGAAACGCCCCGACCAGCGCCGTCAGGATCAGCATCACCAGAATGCCGCCGGTCACGAACAGGATCGGCAGCCGCACCAGCCAGGGGCTGATCATCGGATCATGCGGTTGTTCGGCGGGGTACGAGGTCATGCCGGAACTCCGAAAGAACGACGGGTGAACAGGGCGCGGTCACACTGAACCAAGCGCCTTAAGTAGTCGATCATGTGAGCGAATAGCGCTCGTGCGAGCCAAGATCGTACGTGATGCCGCTCTATTTTAGCACGGACGATCCACAATTCGAGGGGCGAAGGGGTCACGGTCGGTCGTTGGGAGCGTAGCCCTTGTGGGGGTTGTAGTGCGGGAATGGCAGCGGGTCGGGCAGGGTGTCCAGCGCCGAGCCGTCCATCACATCGTTGTCGACCATCAGCCCGTCGAGAAGCTGTGGCAGCATTATGCGGATGCGCTGCGCCTGAGACATGGTGATGCTGACGTTGCAGGCGACGACCCTGCTGTTGTCCGGCAGCGCGATTGCCAGCACCACTGCCCGCATCCCGGTTCCGGTCGCCAGCAGGTAGTACGCGGCTTGATGCTCGCCCCACATGAAGCCGACCGGGTCGCTCACGGTCACGTCGTTCCCGGTGTGGCTCGGCATCTGGACGACTTTCGTGAGGACTGCCAGCGCGAAATTGGCATTGTCCTCGCTGGTGATGCCCCACTCGTCGACCAGCGGCACGAAGCAGTAAATCAGCATCCCGCCGGCAACCAGCCCCTGCGGCGACGGGTTGCGCTCTGCCAGCACCAGTCCCTGGCTCTGGTCGATTTCCCAGCCCGCTGGCTTCCACATGCCCAGTTGCACGCCGTTCATTTCGGTCTCGACCCAATCGGGCGCCTGGGCGGCTGTCGGGAACTCTTGTGTAACGGGAATCGCGGGGGTATCAGCGACTTCAGTGGTTTCGATCGTTGCGACGGTCGTTTCGGCACCGGCGAAAGGCTGACAGGCGGTCAGAAACAGCGCCGCTGCGATGAAAAACCGGATCAACATCGTCTATTCCGAAACTCAACACCATCATGCTACCGGTCGAGCGCGCCAACGCGCAGGCGGGAGCGCTCCTAGATTTCATGGTAACATGATCGGCGTTATGTGAGCCGGAACGCTAAACAGTTTCTCATCCACGCGGGGCGAGCCGCTGACGCAGCAGCCGCACCAGCCAGCGTAGTTCTTCGAGGCGCAGCAGCGCTACCAGCGCGACGAATACACCGGCGCTCAACCCGCCGCTGATGACTACCAGCACCGCCTGCCGCACGACACTCGTTTCGCCAATCGCATGTTCCAGCGGCGACAGTGTCACCCACGCGACCGCGCCCATCGCCGCCGCCGCGATACTCGCCTTGAGCGTGGTGATCACCAGATGCTGGTTGTCGAACCCGCGCATCCGGCGCATGAGGATGTATGCTGAAATCGAGGAATGTATCAGGTGCTTGATGCTGTCGGCGAGCATGAGCGCGAACAGCCCGTAAGTCGGCAGCAGCACGACCGCCACCACCATGTACACCACCAGGCTCACCAGCCCGATCAGCGCCGGGGTGAGCGTATCCTGCCGCGCGTAGAAGGCGTAGACCAGCAGCAAATCGACGGCAGCGAACGGCAGCCCGATCAGGTACAGGCGCAGCACCAGCGCCGTCATCACCGTATCGCCGGGGGTGAACTGCCCGTGCTCGAACAGCAGCCGCACGATCGGCGTTGCCAGCACGAACAGCCCGACCGCCGCCGGGATGATCAGCGTGATCGCCAGCCGCAAGCCCAAGCCGAGCGTATCCTTGAACGGGCGGTCGCCGTCCTGCGCGATCAGCACCGACTGGCGCGCGAGCGTCGGCAGGATGGCGATGCTGATCGCCGTCGCCACCAAGCCCTGCGGGAACTGGATCAACGTGGTCGCCCAGTTCATATAGCTCAGGCTGCTTTCGCCGGTCTGGCTGGCGAAGTTGTAACTGAAGAAGCGCACCAGCGCGTCGATGCCCAGCGCGAACATGACCGGCGCGTAGAGTTTGGCGATCTGCCGCAGCGCCGGGTGACGCCAGTTGAGGGTGAAGTGCAGCCGCGCACGGCGCAAGCCGGGAAGCTGCGACGCCATCTGCACCACCGAGCCGATCAGCCAGCCGAGCGCTGCCGCGCGGATGCCATCTGCCGGGCGTGCCGCTGCCCACGTCACGCCGCTGGTCGTCACGGTGGTAATCACCTGGAGCGGCGGGGCGAGCAAAATCATCGCCAGCACGATGCAGCCGTTGAAGACCGCGCCCGCGAACGCCGGAAGCGTGAACGAGCGCAGCGCATACAGCGTCCCGCTCAGCACGGCGAACAGGCTCATGAACACCAGCGCCGGGGCGGTCACGCGCAGCAGGTCGGCGGCGAGCGCCTGTGTCGGCGCGTCGTAGCCGATGCCGATCAGCATCACCACCGGCTTATCCAGGGCAATCAGTACCAGCGTCAGCAGTGACAGCACCACCGTCACCAGGCTGAGCAGTACCGAGACCAACTGCCACAGCGCTTTCTGCCCGTCTTTGGTGACGACTTCGCTCAGCACCGGGATGATCGCGCCGTTCAACTGTCCGCCGATCAGCAGGTCGTACAGGGTGCGCGGAACCAGCGTGGCGACGTAAAACGCATCGGTCGCCCGTGACGCGCCGAACAACCCGGTCACGGCGATCTCGCGCGCCATGCCCAGCACGCGGCTGGCGATATTGCCCAGCGCGAGCACGCCCGTCGCCCGCGCGACCCCGGCGTTGGTGGCTTCCTGATTGCTGATCTCTACGGAGGGAATGGCGGCGTCATCCGCGCGCAGGCTGTCGCTCTGGGTCAATCCATGCCCCTGATCTGGTCGCACGACGCGCTAAGCATAGCACAGCCCCGACGGAACAAGTAGGTGAAGCTGGGTTGCCGCTTTAGCCGTCCCGGATATGCTATTCAATAATACGTCTTATCTCCGAATAAGAATATGGCAGCTAATCACCTGTGATGCGGTAATTACATTCCCACGCATACGCCAGCAGCCAGAAGCCGAACTTTTCCAGCACGGCGCGGCTCATCGGGCTGGCGTCAATAGTCAGGTAGCGAGCGCCGCGTTGGATCGCTTCCTGCGCCCGCACCGCGACCAGCGCCGTGTACAGCCCGCGCTTGCGGTATTCCGGCAGCGTCGAGCCGCCCCACAGCCCGGCGAAATCGTTGCCCTCGTGGAAGTCGATCCGCCCATACGACGCCGGCACGCCGTCCACATAAATGACATACACGGTGAGTTCTTCCGGCTTGTCGCGCAGCGTCGACGCCATCGCCTCGATCAGCCAATTGTTGTCTTCGTCGCCCCACACCGCGCGCGTGATCGCCCGCACGTCTTCTAGCTGCGCCGGATCGCTGACCTGGCGCACGTCGTGGGTGACCGGCTGCGCCAGCGCCGGCGGCAGTTCCGCCAGATCGAGGATCAGCACGGCATCCGGGTCTTCCGCCACGAACTCGTGCGCGATCAGCCGGTCTTTCAGGTCGGCGGGCTGGTCGTAGTCGAACAGCTTCCATTCCAGATTCTGGAAGTTGTCGAGGCTACGAAAATAGGCGATCTCTTCGTGGATCGTCTCGTCGGCGTTGGTCGCGTCCACCTGCGAGTACACCACCGTGCTGCGCCCGTGCGCTGTCTCGATCTGCCGCACGGTGCGCGGCGTGACCTCGCGGCGCACGCCCGCGTAGTCGATCTCGATGCGCTGCTGCCGGTCGTACAGGCGGCGCATGTCCGCTTTGCTGATCAATGGGCGCTCCTTCGGGTTGCTGCATGGCTCGTCGCGGCAGTATTCTACCTGCTCGTATCTTCGAAGCCGAAATGCGCGAAGGCTCGCCGAATGGTGGTATCATCGGCGCAGCGACCGCACACCTACCCATGAGAGCAATCGTGATTCCTTACACCATTCGCCCGGCGACGGCAGACGACGCCGAGACGATCAAGCAGATTGTGCGCTCCAACCCGCTCGACCCCAACGCTATCGACTGGCATTATTTCCTCGTGCTGGAAGTGGTCGAGGACGGCGTGCCGACCATCGCCTGCATCGGCATGGTGCGCCCGGAAGGCGATTTCTACGAGCTGGACAGTGTGGCGACGCTGCCGCAGTACCGCCGGCGCGGCTATGCCGAAGCGCTCGTCCGCGCTCACATCGAGCGCTCGCCGCGCCCGATCTACCTGCTCTCCGAAACCGGGCTGATCCCCTACTACGAAAAGTTCGGCTTTCGCGTGGTCGAAGGCGACGAATCGCCGCCCGGCATGACCGAACAGCGCGACTGGGTGAACAATTACTTCGCCGGACGAGTAACTTACTCTGTGATGGCACTGACCGAGTGATCTCGCCAGAATATGCGCAAGCCCTCAGTGATGCTGTCTGTGTTCACCACTGAGGGCTTGCTTCTATGAAGTTGGTTTGATGGTAGCCGTCAGCCGACGATGCGTGTCGGCAGCGGCGCGCCGTTCTGCGGCGGCAGATAGCTCGGCTGCATCGTATCCTTGCGTACCCACACGAACTGGCAGGCGAGCATGATCTTGTAGTATATCTCGCTGGAATCCTGCCCGATCACGATGTACGTGCCGGGGTTGAGCACGACGCCATTCGACTCTTTGTCCGGTGCCCAGAAAACCTGAGCGCCGAGCGGCGCTTCGCCGACGACCGAACCCGCAGGCGCCGCGAGCGTGCAGCCCGTCACCGGCACGCTGCCTCCGCACAGCGAGTAAGGGGGCAGGGAGGGAAGCGCGGAGAGGTTGGAACTCGCGTCTTCGTAGTGTTCGTCAAGACACACGCCGTTGGCGAGCACATAGCTCAAATAGGCGGGGTCGTTTTCGGCGACACCAAGTAATGCAGCGACATCCGCGCCGTCAAGGTCAAACAGCGAATACGTGATCGGGCGGCTGGTCGGCGGATAGATGACTCCATAATCACCGTCATCGCTTGCGGTCGTTCCGACGGCGCAGCCAGGGTCAACATCGACGACGACGCCGCTCGAATCGACCATTATCATGACGAACGCGTCGCAGCCACTACCATCATTGGTTGGCGCTGTGAGGGTGATGTCATACTGCGGTCCGTCGGCGTTGTCGCCTGCATCGCCCGCATAGTCGAAAACAAAGCTGCCGCTTGCCGCGGCGAATACTGAACCGATACCCAGCAGCAGCAGTAGAGGAAATACAACACGCATCCAACGACGAACTGATTCGACACGCATCATGCCATCCTTATTTATTACGTCGATATATCATTGCTGATATTAAGTCGTTAGCGCATATGAATTGGGGTCGATCATGTTACTGGATCGTGCTTTCGTCGGTAAAACAGCGAAGGAGTGGTGTGAAATCCGGTCGACATAATCCAGGCGTTTAGCATCATGTATATATGGAAACTAAAGGTAAAATAGCGTTTAGTGAGGAGGGCACGATGGCTGGCACGGGTACGAAAGCCGATCCCTGGGTGCTGAAGACGCCGCCCGGCACGTCGGAATATACGATGTATAAAGACGAGGACACCGACCCGCCCCGGCTGGTCTGTCAGGTCGGGACGACCGCGCTCTACTACGATCTGCGCGCCATCGACGATCTGTACCAGATGCTCAAGCAGCACGGCGACTGGATGGAACTCGGCGCGGCAGACGAGCAGAAGGAAGCCAAGCCTGGCACGGTCGAAGCCTGGGGGCGCTCGTCCGAGAACCCGGTCGGCGGCTGGTATGGCATGAAGAAGGGGCTGCGCGGGCGCTTCGGCATGTATATGCCGCCGCTGCTCGAAGCGCTCGGATTAGTGGAACTGGAGCACAACGCGCGCAACAACCGGATGCGCGCCAGGTAGGGAACGATGCACCTGATTTTGTTCGACATCGACGGCACGCTGGTCTGGACGCGCGGCGCGGGGCGTGCCGCGACCGAACACGCCATGATCGAGGTGTTCGGCACATGCGGCGCGCTGGCGGCGCACAAGTTCGGCGGCAAAACCGACTGGCAGACCCTGGTCGAGCTGCTTCACGAGGCGGGCATATCTTACGCCGACATCGAGCGCGAGATGCCCGCCTACAACGATGCGATGGCGCGCCACCTGACCCGCGTGATCGGCGAATACGACGTACAGCCCTGTACCGGCGCGCTCGATCTGGTCGAATCGCTCATCGGGCGCGACGATATCGGCGTCGGGCTGGTGACCGGCAACGTGTCCAGCACCGCGCCGATCAAGCTGTGCGCCGCCCGCTTCGACCCGGCATGGTTCGCGGTCGGGGCGTACGGCAGCGAAGCGCAGGAGCGCGATCATCTCCCGGCGCTGGCGGTCGCGCGGGCGGCTGACCATTACGGCTATCCCTTCGCCCCGCGCGAAGTGATCGTCGTCGGCGATACCCCGGCGGATGTCTCGTGCGCCCGGCACATCGGCGCGGTCGCCGTCGCCGTGCAGACCGGCTTCGCCTCGTGGGATGAGCTATCGGCGACCCAGCCCGATTACCTGCTGCGCGACCTGACCGAGTTCGGTTCGGTGGTGACGAGCTAAACCACCCCATCGCGTCGATACGCCGCGATTTCGTCCGCGCTCATGCCCAGCCGCTCGCGCAGGATGGCGTCGGTGTGTTCGCCGAGCGCGGGCGGCGGCATCCGCACCGCTGGCGGCGTCGCCGAAAACCCCACCGGCGGACCCACCAGCCGCAACCCGTCGAGATCACGGATCAGCCCGCGCGCCTGCACGTGCGGATCGTCCAGTATCTGCGACACGGTGTTGAGCGATCCCGCCGGGATGCCCAGCGCCAGCGCCCCGGCGACCCACTCGGCGGCGGGGCGGCTGGCAAAAACCGCGTTCAGCAGCGGGATCAGCGCCGCCCGGTTGCGGACGCGCGCCGGGTTGGTGCTGAAGCGCTCGTCGCTCGCCCAGCCCGGCTGCGCGATGAGCTGGCACAACTGCGCGAACTGGCGGTCGTTGCCCACTCCCAGCGCGAATTCGCCATCTGCTGCGCGAAAGGTCTGGTACGGGACGATGCTGGGGTGTGCGTTGCCGTAGCGGGCAGGCGTCGCGCCGGAAACCAGCGCGCTACTGGCGATGTTGACCAGCGCGGCGATCTGCGTATCGAGCAGCGAAATATCCAGCCGCTGCCCTGCGCCTGTTTGCTCGGCGTGGCGCAGCGCCGCGAGGATCGACGTTGCCGCGAATAACCCGGCGATCACGTCGGCAATCGCTACCCCCACTTTGGACGGCGCGCCGTCCTTCTCCCCGGTGATCGACATTAACCCGCTCATCGCCTGAACGACAAAATCGTAACCGGGGCGCTCGCTGTAGGGTCCGGTCTGCCCGTAGCCGGTGATGCTGGCGTAGACCAGCGCAGGGTTGAGCGCGTGCAGGTCGTCGTAGCCCAGCCCGAAAGCTGCCGCGCCACCCGGCTTGAAGTTCTCAACCACGATCTGGCTTTCCTGCGCCAGTTCACGGGCGATTGCGCGCCCCGCTTCAGTTTTCAGGTTGAGCGTCAGGCTGCGCTTGTTACGGTTCACGCTGAGGTAGTAGGCGCTGCGCCCGCTGGAGTCGAACGGTGGACCCCACTGACGGGTTTCGTCCCCTTCGAGGCTTTCGACCTTGATCACGTCCGCGCCCATGTCCGCGAGGATCATGGTGCAGAAGGGACCTGCCAGCACGCGGGTGAAGTCGAGGACGCGCACGCCAGCAAGCGCGCCGTTGGCGAATACAGGTTGCGTCATCACGAATCGTTTCCTAGAATGTGAATGCCCATGCAGCCAGAAGGGCGATTGTACGTGATGGAGAAAGAAAGCCAAACGATGAATTTTGCCGAAAATGCCGCGCTGCGCGAGTTGATCCGCCGCGCGCACATCGGGCAGCGGCTGGGCATCGTCACCGACATGGACGGGACGATCAGCCCGGTTGCGCCGACGCCGGACGCCGCGCAGGTGACGCCGAAAAGCCGCGACCTGCTGCGCCAGCTTGCGAGGCAGGTCACGCTGGTGGCGGCGGTCTCCGGGCGGGCGGCGTATGACCTGCACGAGCGCATCGACCTGCCGGAACTGGTGTATGTCGGCAGCCACGGGCTGGAACGCTGGCAGGATGGCGAGATCGTGGTGATACCGGAGGCGCTTGCCTACCGCCCCGCGCTGGAGCGCGTGATCGCTGCCCTTGAACCGCACATGCTACCCGGGATGGTGATGGAGGACAAGCGCGTGACACTGGCAATTCACTACCGCGCCACGCCCGACCCGACCGCTGTACGCGCAGCGCTTGCCCCGTTGATCGCCCAAGCCAGCCGCGCCAATGGCTTAGGCTTCTTCGAGGGCAGGATGGTGTTCGAGGTGATGCCGGAAATTCAGGTCGATAAAGGCTACGCCTTCGCCCGGTTGATCGATGATTACGCGCTCGAAGCGGCGGTCTACGTGGGCGACGACGTGACCGACGCGGCGGCCCTGCGTATGGCAAAAATCCTGCGCCAGGGCGGGAAGTGCTACGCGCTCGGCGTCGGCGTTGAATCCGCCGAGACACCCGCACAGGTTCAGGAAAGCGCCGATTTTCTCGTCGCAGGTGTTTCCGGCGTTGAAGAACTACTCGGCTGGCTGTCCAGCGCTCTAAGCGCGTCTTCGACCTGATGAAAGAACCAGGCTTTCACGCCAGCGCCGCGCACCTGTTCGCGCAGCGTGCCTGCCCGTTTCGCCCGCTCTTCGCGGGGCATTGTGAGCGCCTGGTGCAGGGCTTCGGCGGTGCTGTAGATGTCGTAGGGCGAAATTGTCAGCGAGTCGTCGCCCAGTTCGTAGAATGCGCCTGCAAGTTCGGAGAGTACCAGCACGCCGTCGCGTTCGTTGACGAGCGGACCTTCCTTCGCCACCAGGTTCATTCCGTCGGCTATCGGGTTGACTAACAGCACGTCGTACAACTGCATGGCGGCGATGGCGCGCGGGTAATTGTTGCCGATGATGATGCGGGTCGGTTCCCAGAAGGCGTCGCTGAAATCGGCGTTGATCAAGCCAGCGACCGCCATGATCTCCTGCAAATAGGTCTGGTATTCGGCAACTTCCATCCGCGAAGGCACGAGCAGCGCCACCATCTGCACCTTGCCCCGGTGTTCCGGGTACGCCGTCAGCAGGTCGCGGAAGGCAAGGAAGCCG
>JADLHH010000225.1 GCA_020848855.1 Anaerolineae bacterium
ACCGGCGGCGTTGGTCAGAATCAGCGTGGTGACACCGAGTTCGCGCATCACGCGGATCGGGAACGTCACCTGCTGCATGGTATAACCTTCGTAGAAGTGCGCCCGCCCCTGCTGGGTGATGACCCGGCAGCCTTCCAGCGTGCCGATCACAAGCTGCCCGGCGTGCCCATGCACGGTCGAACGGGGCCAACCGGGGATGTCGGCATACGAAATGACGGTGCGGTCTTCGAGTTGATCCGCCAGCACACCCATGCCCGAACCGAGCACCAAGCCGACGCCGACCGGCTGGCTGGTGCGGCTGCGGATAATTTCGACTGCCTGCTGATAGTCGGCGCGCGTATACGCCATGCTCTGCTCCAAAGATTTCGCCTGTCCGCACCTATTATACCGTAGGGATGAACCCTTAGCTTTCAGCGGTCAGCCATCAGCTTTCAGGAAGGCGATTATACCTTCGCGGCAGGTAACGTAGGGGCACGACATGTCGTGCCCCATCAACGGATGATTACCTTCAGGAAATACTCTTGCTGACTGCTGAACGCTGATGGCTGAGCGCTACTTCAGCCCGGCTTTCGAGCGCTCCGACTGGTAATCATCCGGCGTGTCGACATCGCGCAGAACGCTGTCGGTATCGACGTTGATGTGATAGACCGGGTACTGGCTGATCACGTCACGGGGCGCGCCGTCGTCCGGCAGCGCCAGCAGTTCGCTCCAGTAGCGGCGGTCGATCAGGATCGGGTGTCCCCGGCGCATCTGGTAGCTGGGCGCGACCAGATCGCCCCTGCCTTCGGCGTAAGCCATCGTCACCTGCCCGACGATCTTCGGCTGGATGCGCGGCTGGTCGCCCAAAACCACCAGCGCCGCGGCGACATTGGCAGGCTGCGCCTTCAGCCCGGCTTTCAGCGACGACAACATCTCGCCGGTGGCGTAATGCCGGTTGAAGACAACGTTCGCGCCACGTTTGGTCGCCAGTTCGCTCACTTCTTCGGCGCGGTAGCCCGTCACCACCATGATATTGTCGATACGCGCCAGGATCAACTGGTCGATGATGTGCTCGATGATCAGCTTGCCGTTCGCCCAGGGCAGCATCGGCTTGGACTGCCCCATCCGGGTCGACATCCCGGCAGCCAGCACAATCGCGCCGACCGGGCGCTGTACCTCGCTGATCGGGTCGGCGGCGCGCGACGAGCCGACCGCCACGCCGGAAATGCGCGGCGAACGCAGGATCATGCGGGCAATCAGATGGGCGCGCAGCCGCAGATAGCCCGAAGGCGGCGCGGCATTCAGCAGCACGATCACCCGCGCCTTTTCCGGCACGCCGCGCAAGCCCAGTTCGTCATCGCGCAGCACCTGCGCCACCCAGGGCGACCGCACGGGGCTGCCTTCGTAGAAGCCGTAGCGCTCGATCATCGCTTCGGGGTTGTAAACATGGTCGGAATCGAGCGGCTGACCGAGCACGCTCAGCGAGGCAATCGGGATAACCAGCGTCGTCTCCGGCGGGATGACCGGTTCATGCTCATACGGCGCTTTGAGTGGCAGCCCACGCGCGCCGTCAGCTTCGATCAGCAGCACATCGGCGTCGAGCGCCCAGCCGAACCATTCCGGCGGCGGACCGTAGACCTTGCCGCCGCGCACATCACTGTAGGCAAAAGCGAAACCATCTTCCGCCATCGATGCCGTGATCGCCGATGCCCCGGCGTCATAGCGCACCGCGTGCGGCATCAGCCGAAGCTGATCGTCGCCGATGCGGGTGGTGGTCGTCGCCAGCACACGCCAGCCCTCGTCCGTCAGTTCATGCGCCAGCGCGATCAGCGTCGAAGTCTTGCCGCCCGCGCCGACCAGCGCAACCACGTCACCGCGCGTGATGTTGAAAGCCGTATGCAGCTTCATGATGCTCCATTGAGCGAATTACGCACCGCGTCCGAGGAAAAAACCGCTTCCAGCACGCCGCCGCCGACCGCCAGCGATTTGTCGCTGATGGTGAAGCAGTGTTCACGCCGAGCGCGGGGGTCAAGGTCGCCGATCTTCAGCCCAGCGGTCACTGGAAGGCGCTCGTGAACCAGCCCGCGCAGCACACCGGCGAACGCCGCCGTCACCGGTTGCCCGGCGACGTGGGCGATCACCTGCCCGGCGGCAATGACATCGCCGATTTCGGCGTGCGGCTCGACGCAGCCATCGGCGGGCGCGCGCAGAATACGCGAGAACGTCTGCCCCTGCACGCTGCCTGGCTCGCCGGTATCCGACTCGGCAGCGCCTGAATAGATCGCGCGTCCCAGGTTGTGCCCGCGATTGGTCTCGACGACGGCGTGGCAGTCCACACCCGCCGTGAAGCCCGGACCCAGTGCCACCACCAGCGGCGCGTCGCCCATCGTCGTGCCAGGATTGCGCTTCTCCATGCGGGCGTCGAGGATAACGACCGGCTTGAGCGCCGGGATCGCTTCGCCTTCGGGATCGATCAGCACGGGGATTTCGCCTGCCGAGATCACATCGTCCACCTGAGCGCGCGAAGCGATGCGCCGCGCCGTGACGCCTTCGACGGTGCGCACGCCGCTGACGGCAGCATCGCCGAACGCGACCGCCCGCCGTACCAGCAGCGGCGCCGACAGTTCGAGCACGATCACCGGGAAACCGGCGCGGTGCAGGCGATAGATCGCCCCGCTGCCGAGGTCGCCGCCGCCGCGTACGACCACCAGTGTGTGCTTAAAGAACGCCGATACCATGTTCGCGCAGCTTGACCACCACGGCTTCGGGTGTCATCGGCAGATGATCGATCCACACGCCGGTCGCGTCGTGGACGGCGGCAGCAATCGCCGCTGCGAGCGGGATGAAGGGCATCTCCGCCATGCCGCGCGCGCCGAACGGACCAATCGGATCGGCATATTCAAGGATCACCGACTTGACTTCAAGCGGCACGTCGAGCACCGTCGGGATGAGATAAGTCGACAGAAACGGGTTCAGGATGCGCCCATCGCGCGAGATCAGGTGCTCCATGACGGTGTAGCCGAGCGCCTGCACGACCGCGCCTTCGACCTGCCCCTGCACCTGCTGCGGATTGACTGCCCGTCCCACGTCGTTCGCCGACACGACCCGCCCCACGTAGATCAGCCCGGTTTCGATATCGACCTCGACTTCGACCGCCTGTGCCACATAGCCGTAGGCAAAATTCGGCTCCGATTTGCCGGTCATCGGGTCATAGGGCGTGGTTGGCGGCGGGCGATACTGGAAGGTCGCCTTCGCCGGGCGCTCTTCGTTCTTCCATGCCGCCAGCGCCGCCGCCGCCGCGCCGCGCACAGCGTTGCCCGCCATGAAGGTCATGCGCGACGCCGACACGCTGCCCGCGGTCAGAGTCTCGGCAGTGTCAGCGGCGATCAGCCGGACGCGCTCGAACGGGACGCCGACCGCTTCGGCGGTCATCTGCATGATGGCGGTGTGACTCCCCTGCCCGACTTCCGCCGCGCCCTGGCGCACGACCACTTCTTCGATCTGTGTGCCGCCGTAGAGTTCGACAGTCGCCCAGCTTTGCTCCGGGAAGCCGAAGCTGTAGCCGACGTTCTTGAAGCCGCAGGCGAAGCCAATCCCGCGCCGCAGCGCCGAGTTCGCCGGCGGCTCGACGGCGTTCCGCTGCCAGCCATCGCCGCTCTGTGTCCAGTAGCTTTCGCGCGCGCCCGCTTCGATCACTTCCGGCATACTGACACCTGCCGGGAGCGGCGTCCCGACCGAGAGGTAGCTCCCTTCGTGAATCGAATTGCGCAGGCGAAGCTCGATCGGGTCGATGCCGAGTTCGAGCGCCAGTCTGTTCATCATGCCTTCGGCGGCAAAGCACGCCTGCGGCGCGCCGAAGCCGCGAAACGCGCCGGTCGGGATATTATTGGTGAACACGCCATAGGTGTCGATATGACAGTTCGGAACTTCGTAGGGTCCCGCGACCATCAGGTTGGCGTTGCCCAGAACTTTGGTCGAGGTGTAGTTGTACGGTCCCGCGTCGCCGACGACTGTCGCTTCGATAGCGACGATCTTACCGGCTTTCGTCGCTCCCCAGCGCGTCCTAATCGTGATCGGGTGGCGCTTATGATTATAGCGAATCGACTCTTCGCGGCTCCAGATGGTCTTGATCGGGCGGCGCACGCGGTGAACCGCCAGCGCCAGCACGATCTGGATCGACATATCCTCGCGCCCGCCGAACGCCCCGCCAATCGCCGGGTAGATCACGCGAACCTGATCGTGCGGCAGGTCGAGCGCGTGGCAGATCAAATCCTGATCCTCGTGCGTCCACTGCCCGCCAACGACGACTGTCACCCGTCCCTGCTCATCGATATATCCGAGACCGGCTTCAGGCTGCAAATAGGCATGTTCCTGATACCCAGTCGAATATTCGCCTTCGAGCACAAC
>JADLHH010000226.1 GCA_020848855.1 Anaerolineae bacterium
CCAAGCAGCGTTATGGCATCCTCGACTGGCAGCCGCTCGACCCGACGACGACCATATCCCGCATGAATATCGATGCCCACGCCGAGTTATTCGCGCGGCTTTATCAGGCTGGCGTGACCGTCGCTTACGACCGCAACAACCTCGTGCCCATCCCGGCGGATCGCAGCGTTGGCATCGTCTTTCTGGCGACGCGTTACCAGATTCAGGCGGAATGTTCGCTGTACCGCCCGGACATCAAGTGGACGGCGGTTTCGGACAATCCATCGAATGAGGAAATCGGCTGGGCGCTCGATAACGCGCGGTCGGTCGATATGGTGGTGGTCTGGACGCAGGATGCCATCACAAACCCGGAGCAGCAGCTACTCGTCAACGCGCTGCCGCCAGAAAAGACCGTCGCCGTCGCGCTGTGGTCGATCTACGACTGGCAGACGTACCCGAACGTGGCGGCTTATATGCTGACCTACACGCCCGCGCGCCCGGCAGTCCCGGCGGCGTGCGCGGTGCTGTTCGGCGCGGCTCCGGCGACAGGCGTGCTGCCGGTGACGCTGGGCGACACGCTGCCCGCCGGAAGCCACGATACGAATTGATGTTTGCAGCAAATAGAGTAGGGGCAAGCGATGCCTCGCCCTCTCAAACCGCTTTCAGGCGTGGGGACTACGCCTGCTTCTTCTCGGCAACGATCATCCTGAGCGCTTCCTGCACCCGCCGGGCGCGGGTTTCGGCGCGGCGCGCGCTCTCGATCCAGTTTACATAAGCGCGGCGGTGCGATGACGGGAAACGGTCGAAAATTGCCTGCGCTTTCGCGTTGGAGTCCAGCGCCCACATCAGGTCTTCCGGGATTTCGACCAGTCGCAGTTCGGTTTGCATCACCATCGCATTCTTCTCCGTAATTGCGAACACATTTTCGATTATATACACGTTTTTTCGAAATGGATCGTCCATTCTGGCATTGTTAATTTTCTGTACAAATGTTCTATGATTTATGCCACATTAACCCGCTGAATCCCGCGAAAAAGTATGCTGATGCGTCGACTTGGGCTATAATCGACATGCAGATCGTTAGAATTGAAATGAGCGAGGTGGCGATATGGCTGAGCATCGGGTTGGCAGCGCAGATACCTTCCTGCGCGATGGTGAAATGAAACGCCTCGAACTGGAAGACAAGCCGGTTGTCGTGGCGCGGGTCGATGGCGACTACTACGCGTTCGGCGGTAACTGCCCGCATTACGGCGCGCCGCTCGATACTGGCGTGCTGCGTGGGCACGCGCTCATGTGCCCCTGGCATCACGCCTGCTTCGACGTGCGCACCGCCGTACGGCTGGAGCCGCCGTCGCTGAACGACCTTGCGCGCTACCCGGTGCGGCTGGGCGGCGGCGAGATTTTCGTGACGCTCCCCAACGACAACGTGCGTCAGCCGGAGGGCAAAGCCGACCCGGCGGACAACCGGCACTTCGTGATCGTCGGCGGTGGCGCGGTCGGCAATTCGGCGGCGGAAGAACTGCGCCGCCGAGGATATCGCGGCAGGATCACCATCTTCAGTTCGGTTAGCAGTGTGCCGATTGATCGTCCGAACGTCTCGAAGGATTATCTCGCCGGGAGCGCGCAGGCGGACTGGATGCCATTGCGCGGCGCAGGCTGGTACGCCGACCGTGACATCGACCTACGCCTGAACACCACCGTAACACAGGTCGATTCCAACGCGCACACGGTCACGCTCGAAGGCGGCGAAGTTGTGCCGTACGACAGGCTACTGCTGGCAACCGGTGGCGTCCCGCGCGACCTGAAGCGCGTGCCCGGCGGCGATCTCGACGGCATCTATCTGCTGCGTTCGATGGCAGACGCCGACCGGAGTATCGCACAGGCGGGCGAAGGCAAGCGCGCCGTGCTGGTCGGCGGCAGCTTTATTGGCATGGAAGTGGCGGCGTCGCTGGCGAAGGGGCGCAAGGTAGTTGTGACGGTTGTCGATATGGTCGATGTGCCGTTTCAGAAGGTGCTGGGCGACGAAATCGGGCGGATGTTCATGGATACGCACGCCGCCAACGGCGTCATGTTCCGGCTCAGCGCCCAGATTGAGCGCTTCATTGGCGAAGCCGGGCGTGTGACCGGCGTCCAGCTTGCCGGCGGCGACGCGCTTCCCGCCGATTTCGTGGTGGTCGGCGTCGGTGTGCGCCCGGCGACCGAGTTCCTGAAGGATTCCGGCATTCGGCTGAACGACAAGGATCAATCAGTGCTGGTCGATGCACATTTGCGTACCAGCGCCGACGACATATACGCGGCGGGCGATATCGCTCGCTACCCGGCAGGCAACGGTACACAACGCATCGAACACTGGCGCGCGGCGCAGCAGCAGGGCGTGGTCGCCGCGCGTAATATGCTCGGCATCGAAGACAGCGTCAACGCGCATGTGCCGTTCTTCTGGACATCACAGTGGGGCATGAGCCTGCGCTACGTCGGTCATGCCGAGTCGTGGGACGAGATCATCTTCCGGGGGAAGCCGGAAGACAAGAATTTCCTCGCCTTCTACGTGAAGGGCGGCGAATTGAAAGCGGCGGTCGGGCTGAAGCGCGACCGCGACATGGATGCCATCGAATTTCTGCTGCTGGACGGCAAGCGGCTGACGCCGGAGCAGATGCGTGACGAGGCATTCGATCTGGTCGTATATGCGATGAGTGGGTAATTGGCGTCCGTAGGGGCGGGTCTCAGCTCGACTTTGCACATAGATAGTTGAAAACAGGAAGGCAGGATAAGCTGTTTCAGACCTCTTGCAAAGGATGAAACCATGCTTAACCTGCCGCCGATAGTTATAGACTGGATCGAACCGTTCGCGCCATGTTTTTATGGGGTCAGCACCTGGATGAAAGCGCAAATCCTGCTCATTGGCGCGATTTTGACCCCGGGAAAGCGGGTCGTGACCGAGGCATTGCGGGTGATGGGCTTGAGCGAGAGTGAGCAATTCGCCCAGTATCATCAGGTCTTGAACCGAGCGGTCTGGTCGCCGCTGGAGCTGGCGCAGGTGTTGCTGAAACTGCTGGTCAAGACGTTTACGGAATCGGGAGACGTATTGGTGTTTGGGATTGACCCGACGATTGAACGGCGCTGGGGACGCAAGATCGCCGCACGCGGCATTTATCGTGACGCGGTACACAGCAGCGACCGTCATTTCGTTAAGGCGAGCGGACTGCGCTGGATTAGCCTGATGCTGTTGACGTCGATCCCTTGGGCGCAGCGCATCTGGGCGCTGCCGGTCATGACGGTACTGGCGCCGTCCGAGCGCTACTACCAGCAACGCCAGCGCCAGCCCAAGACCCTGTTGGAGCGCAGCGTGCAGATGCTGAAAGTGCTGCGCCGTTGGTTGCCCCAGCACGCCTTGGTGGTCGTGGGCGACAGTGCGTATGCGGCACTGGACTTTCTCAGCGCTATGCAGCGGCTTCACCTAACGTTTGTGACCCGCTTGCGGATGGACGCTGCCTTGTACGAACCTGCGCCACCCTACAGCGGCACGGGGCGTCCGCGCAAGAAAGGTCAGCGCTTGCCGACGCTGGCACAGGTCTTGCAGAATGCCAGCACGGTCTGGACGACAGTCGCGCTGTGCTGGTATGACGGGCAAGTGCGCGACATGCAGATCGCCTCCGCTTGCGCGGTCTGGTTTCACGTTGGTAAAGCGCCGCTGCCCATCCGTTGGGTGTTGGTGCGCGACCCGCAGGGTGACTATGACCCAGTGGGGCTGCTGTGTACCGATGCGACCGCTGAACCGCTGTCCATCGTCACCTGGTTTGTCCAGCGCTGGCAATTGGAGGTCACTTTCGAGGCTGCCCGTCGTCATCTGGGCGTGGAAACCCAGCGCCAGTGGTCGAACAAAGCGATTGCCCGTACCACACCGCTGCTGTTGGGCTTGTTCTCGTGGATGACCCTGGTCGCTCATGCCCTCTACACCGCTCATCCGTCCGCTGCTCCTCGTCAAGCCGTCTGGTATCCCAAAACGCTCCCCACTTTCTCCGATGCCTTCGCCCTTGTGCGTCAGTCTCTGTGGACGGCTTATCCGACTTTTCGACTATCGAGGGACGAACCCGACATGCTGAAAATCCCGAAACCGTTCTTTGATACGCTCGTTTCGACCTTGTGTTACGCTGCTTGATGTGCAAAGTCGAGCTGAGACCCGCCCCTACACCGCCACACTATAGTCGAACCACGCTGTATTCCCGCTTGTTCAAACGGGTGTTTCAAGTTACCTTATACGCGACTCTGATATGCCACTCAGGATACATTCTGCATGGGTACACTGAATCCTGATCTGCTTTCGAAAGACCTGGACACGGCGATGAACGACGCCGTCGCCCTGAAGGACAAATACAAGAAGCCGGTGCTGATGCCGGAACTGCTGCTGCTGGCGCTGCTGCGCGGCAAGGACACGGCGGCGGCTCGGCTGCTCGATGTGTTCCGCGACAGCCGGGGCGCGGATATTGACCGGCTGACGCGCGAGTCTGAACTGGCGGTCGAGAGCCGCCGCGACCAGGACGGCAACCTCGACTTCGTGGCGGCGGGCAACCGTTCCGTGCCGCTCTCGCGCCAGACGATCATCCTGATCGATGACGCGCTCAGCGTCGCCAACGCCCAGAATGAACTGCGGGTTGATACCGACCACGCGCTTTCGGTCATGGCGGAAAGCACCATCAGCACCAGCGGCTTGCTGCGCCAGTACGGTATCACACCTAAGGCGATCAACGACCTGCGCTCGGATACGTCGCAGGTGATCCGCGCCGATGGTACGACGCAGGATTTCGTCGCCGGAGCGACGTCCGGCAAGCTGACAGCCGTCTATTTCCGCGAAGAACTGCTGCGCGCCCTGATCAATATCCTCACGCAGGCGGTCAACCGCCATGTGATTCTGCTGGGTCCCGACGGCGTCGGCAAGCGCACGCTCGCCTACAGCCTGGCGCTGCTGATGTCTGAGGGCAAGGGACCCAAGCAGTTGAACAGCCTCGTGCAGGTGGACGAGACGGCGCTGCTCGACAACGACCAGAAAGCGATCCGCGCCGGGCTGAGCCAGGCGCGCGGCGGCGTGCTGTTCATCCCGCATATCCAGCGCTTCTTTGGCGGACCCGTTCGCGCCGAGTTCTCGAAATCGACGCCGCTCATCCAGAAAGCCTTTCTGGACGACGATCCGGTGATCATTGCCACCACGACCGAACAGGAGTACAGCCAGCGGCTCGCCGGGGTGAGCGCCATCGCTGAAAACAGCCAGATTCTGCGTGTGCCGGAGCCGTCGGTGGACGAGACGGTCGAGATTCTCAAAGTGATCCGCCCGCATCTCGAAAGCGACTACGGGCTGACCGTCTCCGAAGACGCGGTTGCGCTGGCGGCGCGGCTGGCGAAGCGCTATATGAGCGCTGCCCCGCTTCCGCGCAGCGCCGAGCAACTGCTGCATCGCGCGGCGGCGATGGTCTCGATGAGCCAGCAGACTCAGCTTGCCTACAAGAACAGCGTTAGCGACGGCTCCAGCCTCGACGCCGAAGATGTGACGCTCGCCGCCAGCCAGATGACCGGCGTGCCCGTCAGCAAGCTGGGGCAGGACGAGCGCCTGCGCTACGCCAGCATGGTCGAGCACATCAAGGAGCGGCTGATCGGGCAGGATCAGGCGGTGCTGGCGGTCAGCCGGGCGATCAAGACGGCGCGCGTCGGCTTGAAAGACCCCAAGCGACCGATCGGCGCGTTCCTGTTCTTGGGACCGACCGGCGTTGGCAAGACCGAACTCGCCAAAGCGCTGGCGGAGTTCATGTTCGGCAGCGAAGACGCCATGCTCCCGCTCGACATGAGCGAATTCAAAGACGAGAGCAGTCTCAACCGATTGATCGGCTCGCCCAGCGGCTACGTAGACAGCGAGGCGGGCGGGCAGCTCACCGAGCGCGTGCGCCAGCAGCCGTACATTATCGTGCTGTTCGACGAGGTGGAGAAGGCGCACGCGCGCATCCTCGACATTCTGCTTCAGGTGATCGAAGAAGGTCGCCTGACCGACGGGCGTGGCAACACCACCTACTTCAGCGAGACGGTCATTATTCTGACCAGCAATCTCGGTTCGACCGAGCTTGCCGTCCCGGTGATCACCGACGAAATCCGCGACGGGGCGATGGAAGAAGTCCGCACTTACTTCCGCCCGGAATTCCTCAACCGTCTGGATGAGATCATCATGTTCAACGCGCTCTCGTCGGAAGACCTGCGTGCTATCCTGCAATTGAACCTGAAGAGCGAGAGCAGGCTCGCCGCCGAGCGCGGCTTGAAGCTCGACTTCACCGACGCGGCGGTCGAATGGATGCTGGCGCAGAACGACGAGCCGGAATACGGCGCGCGCCCGCTCAAGCGCATCATCCGGCGCTCGGTGCGCGAGCCGCTGGCGGATTTCCTGCTGCGCGCCAACCCGCCCGCCGGGACGCAGGTGACGGTCGACGCCGACGGCGACGGGTTGACCTTCGCCGCGACGGTCGACGGCAAGGTGGTCAAGGTCGGCGCGGGGTGATACTGGAACGTATTCCCGTAGGGGCGGGTCTGCGACCCGCCCCTACGCATATCCTATACTGGGACTAAGGGAGCAGCGACGATGACACAGGTCGATACCAGCGTTTTTCGCAAATATGACATTCGCGGCACGGTAGCGGGCGATAACCCGCAGATTACGCCGGAACTAGCGCGGTTGGTCGGCAAGGCGCTCGGCACGTACCTGCCGCGCGAATTCGGCAGCGATCACATGTTCGTCGGGCAGGATAACCGCGCCTCGTCGCAGAGCATCAAGATGGCGCTTATCGAAGGTGTCGCCTCGACCGGCATGAACGTCACCGACATCGGCGATGTGATGACGCCGACCGTGTATTTTGCCTCAGCCAGCTACAGTGGCAAGGGCGCGGGCGTGATGATCACCGGGAGCCACCTCGCTACCAAGTACAACGGCATCAAGATGGCGTACGGTGCGCTGGCGCTGGCGGATCAGCAGATCATCGACCTGATGAAGATCATTCAGCAGGATGCGTTCGCGGTTGGGAACGGGTTGGTCGACCAGGATTTCACCATGCTGCACAGACACATGGAGACGATCAAGGGCAAGGTCAAGATCGAACGCCCGCTGAGGGTCGTGCTGGATGCCGGCAACGGCATGAGCGGCGTGCCGGTTCCGCCAATGCTCGCCGACCTCGGCATCGAGGTTCACTGCCTGTACTGTGAATCTGATGGGACATACCCGAACCATCTGCCGAACCCCGAAGACCCGGAGACGACTAAAGACCTTGAAGCGAAAGTGGTCGAAGTCGGGGCAGATCTCGGTCTGGGTTTCGACGGCGACGCCGACCGCTGCGGTTTCATCGACAATCTGGGGCATCATATCGCCGCCGACCGGCTGGTGGCGCTGCTCGCCCGCGACCTGCTCAAGCGCGAACCCGGCG
>JADLHH010000227.1 GCA_020848855.1 Anaerolineae bacterium
CCCGGCAGCCCAGCCGACGCCTACCGCTATTCACTGACGGTCAACAGCCCCAACGGCAGCCGTACCATCGACTCGGTGGATGGCATGACGCCGCCGGAGCTTTATCAGGTCTACGACGCGATTCGCAGCCTCGGCACGGGGTCGTAGCGCCGCGTCTCACAAGCGCTCCGGCGCTGACGACAGGCAGTAATCGACCAGTCCGCGCAGGTCGGGCAGCACCGCATCGACCGCGAACGCCGGTGACGCCGGATCGCGCCGAATCTGGATCGTTCGCATCCCCGCTTGTTTCGCGTTGAGCAGCGGCAGTTCCTTGTCGTCCAGCATCAGGCAGTTTTCCAGCACCGCCCCGGCGCTCAGCGCCGCCGCCTGGTAGCGCGGCGCGTCCTTCTCGAAGCGCTCGGCATTGTCCGCGCCCCAGACTGCCCCCTTGAAGTGCCGGCGGATCGGCGCGAGCATGGCTTCAATCTGGCTGACCATCGAATGACTGATCACGCCGAGGATCAGCCCGGCGCTGTCCAGCCGCGCGACCACGTCGGCAGTTTCAGGGTACAGCACGTCGCCGCCCTGCACCGCCAGCGCGGGAAGCTCCCGCGAGAGCGCCGTCAGTTCCGGCTTATCCGGCTCCGGCGCGCCGCTCAGCCGGAACAGGGCGCGAGTCGTGCGGAACACCCCTTCCCACATGTCGGCGATCCCGTCGTCGCCGCTCAGGTTGAGATCGGCGTAGTAGCTGTCCCAGTCGGCGACGATCTGGCGGTACGCTTTCGCCCACGCCGCCGGCGTCAAGCCGTAGCGCTCGGTCATGATCGCGCCGAGCCGTGTTTGATACACGTCGCGCAGTCTGGTACGGTCGACCAGCACGTCGTGCGCGTCGAAAAAGACGTGCGTCAGCGTCACGGCACGCCCTGAATGTTGACGATGTAGCTTTCCGGGCTGCCGCCGATCTCCGGCAGGCTGATCTCAAAATCTGCCGATGCACCGGGCGCGAGAGACGCACCGGGCGCGAGTTCGGCGGGCGAAATGTCGGCATATCCGGCAGCGATCACGTTCTGCGCGGCGTCGAACACCGTCGCCGTCGCGCGCGGCTGGCGGATAACGTGGTCGCTGGTATTGGTGACCGTCCCGCGAATGACCAGCCGGTTCAGGTTGTCGAAGCTGGACTCATCCGTCCAGGTCATGTCGGACTGCCCGTACAGCACCGGCTCAGCCGGCTGCCAGCCGTCGCCGCCCAGCGCGACCGTGAACGTCGCCGCGTTGGACGGCTGCCCCTGCCCGAAGCGCAGGCTGAACGGCGCGAATCCCCCCGGCGGGATGCCGTGCGTCAGGACGGCATCGACCGCGCCGGTCACCACCAGCCCATCGGCGGCGTGCAGATCGACCCGCACCGGCACACGCTCGACCGCCGTCAGCCCGTAATTGGCAACTTCGCCCGTCACAAAGAAGACTCCGGCGGGCGTCGTCCAGGCGCTGACGTGCAGCACGTCGAGGCTGCTCGACCGGGCATACGCCAGCGTCGATAATTCGGTCGGCTCCAGCGCCGCGCCGGAATGGATGCTGAACGAGTTAATGATCGACTGCGCCGTCGTCCGCGCCGAATCGCATTCGGGAAGCACCACCTCGGTCACGCCCACGAATGCCCCGGCGTACTGGATGAAGGTGTTGACCTGCTGCGTGCCGCCCGCCGTCTCGCGCAGCCCGGTCATGCGCCAGCTTCCGTCGCCCATCGCTTCGCGGCTCTGCTCGACATACTGCCCGGTATCGGAGCGCACGTCGGTCTGGTACTGATCGATCACCGCGCCGAAAGCAGTGGACTCGAGGTCGCGCCCCAGGTTGACGACCGCGAACAGCAGCGTGGGCTGGTCGCTGCCCGGCGCGGAGAAGGCTGTTGATGCCAGCGTGGTCGTGTTCTCCTCGTAAACCGACCACAGGCGCGGCACGACGACCGAGAATGCCCCACTGGGATGATCGTACCGGGCGAGCGACTGATCCGGCGGCAGCGGAGTCGGGGCGAAAACCACCGCGCCGCCGCTGCACCCGGCAAGCCACAACCCGACGAGAATGACGACCCACTTGCGCATTTTAAGCCACTTAACCATTATTTAACCCAGTACCTGTGGACTGTTTGCTTGCGTAAAGTTGCCATCTATCATAAAGTGACAACTTATGTCACAATACAGGAATCGAGGATCAAACTCCATTAATGTGATTCCTGTTTGCATTTGGTTTATAATCGGTTATAATTGTACCTGTCTGGCAAGCCGCGCACCCAAAGGGATTTTATGTACACGAATAACGAACTGATGTTCCCGAACCATGTTATCCCGTCTTTGCGAAAATTGCGCGGTCCCAAATGGCAGGCGTTGGTCGAACGAGTAGCGAACGCCTCCGAATTTCAGGAGGAAACGCTGGCGTTCATGCTGATGATGGTTCGCCTGAACGGCTGTGTCGCCTGCGAAACCGACAGCTACCGCGCCATGCGCGGCTGCCCCGCCTGCGCCCACCAGACCCTGCGCCGCTACAAAGGGAACGACGACGAATTGATCGCCGCGTTCGAGCAGGCGCTGGGCGACGTTCGCCGCTTTGCCGAATCGCACCCCAAGGTCGGCATCCAGCGCGGCGACGATGTCACCACCCGCACCGCCTGAACGGCGCGTGCCGCACAATTCACTGCGTCGTCCGGTTGAACGACAGTTTTGTCGTCGGCGCGATTTTCCCTTCTCTCCACCTCATTTTCTCATAACATCGCCAAACAAACCGATTACCCCACGCTTGCGTAAGCGTGTAAACGTATGTTATAATTTCGCGGGTGTGGGGCACTCGTGTTTCGCGCGGGTGCGCAGGGGAACAGTTTTCAACGCCTACATTTTCCCAACTGCATCATGTCGGTAACTTCCCAAATTATGGTAGTTTTCTTTATATTCTATAGCCGTATTTTTTGAGCGTGTTCTTGAAGTTCGACCGCTACTTTCAGAGAGGAATAGAGCTATAAGCTCCCAAGATTCGCTGCGAATTAACAACCAGATACGCGCCCGTGAAGTTCGCGTAATCAGTGACACCAACGAAAATCTCGGTGTCATTCCCTTGAGTGAAGCGCTCGCAGTTGCAGAAGCCCGCAGCCTCGATCTGGTCGAGGTTTCGCCGAATGCCGATCCGCCCGTGTGCCGGATCATGGACTTCGGCAAGTTTCAGTACGAGAAGCAGCGCAAGGAACGCAAGGCGCGTAAACAGCAAAAAGTCATCGAGGTGAAGGAAATCCGCTTAAGTCCCAAGACGGATGAGCATCACCTGGGGTTCAAGGTGCGCGATGCGCGCAAGTGGATCAACGATGGCATGAAGGTGCGCGTGCGCATCCGCTTTCGTGGGCGCGAAATCACCCACGCCAATATCGGGCGCGACCGGCTGGAGAAGATCGCCGCCGAACTGAACGATGTCGCCGTCGTGGAGCAAATGCCGAATATGGAAGGCAACACCATGCTGATGGTGCTCGCCCCCGCGCCGGAGAAGAAAACCAAGTAAATTCAGCCTTTACTCTGGGCGCTTCATGAGCGATGATTAAGGGCACGTTGAACGTATTTCGTCCTGGAGTGATGACTGTGGCAAAGAAGTACAAGCTCAAGACGCATAAAGCGACCGCCAAGCGCTTCCGCACCACCGGCAGCGGCAAGGTCGTGCGCACCAATGGCGGCAAAAGTCACTTCCGCCGTCGTCGTTCGACGCGCGCGAAGCAGGCGCTTGACAAAGTGGTCGTGGTCAAGACGGTGTCGCAGCACAAGCGCGTCATGAAGCTTGCGCCTTATTTGCGACTCTACAAGCAGAACCCGCCCGCGTAAGCCGGCACGTTTTTGAATCCACCCTGCCCAGAGCGAGCGCTCTGGGTTTTGTTGCTAGGAGTTGAACGATGGCACGTGTAAAAGGCGGTTACATCACCCGCCGCTGGCACAAGAAGATTTTCGAGCGCACCAAGGGGCAGTGGGGCACGCGCAATCGCCTGTACCGCCGCGCCAACGAAGCGATGCTCAAGAGCCTGTTCTATGCGTACCGCGACCGCCGCGCGCGCCGAGGCGACCTGCGCCGTCTGTGGATTATCCGCATCAACGCCGCCGCCCACCTGAACGGGCTGAACTACAGCCGCTTCATGTACGGCTTGAAGAAAGCCGGCGTCGAGCTGGATCGCAAGGTGCTGGCAGATATCGCCGTGCGCGATGCCGCGACTTTCACCAAGCTGGCGGCGCTCAGCACGCAGAACCAGTAAACAGCTTTCAGCTATTCGCTGCGCGTGTTTAACCGATCAGGGCGCACGGTTGTGCGCCTTTGTTGTTTTTGCTGCCCGGTAAACGGTATGATTGGGCGGATTGCTGAAAGCTGAGGGCTGACCGCTTCTCCATGATCACCAGCCTGCAAAATGATCGCGTCAAGCTGGCGCACGGGCTGATCACCGGCTCGAAATCCCGGCGCAAGCTGGGCAAGATCGCGCTCGAAGGCGTCCGATTAATCCGCGACGCGGTCGAAGCGGGTTATCTCCCCGAATTCATCCTGTACGATCCCGATGCCGTCGACATAAGCGCGCTCGACCTGCCCGCCGACCTGCTGTTTGACGCCTCGCCCGAAGTGCTGCGCCACATTTGCGCGACCGAGCAGCCGCAGGGTATCGTCGGCGTGTTTCCGATGCCCACGCCCAGCCTGCCGCGCCAGCCGCGCCGCGTGCTGATCCTCGACGCGCTGCGCGATCCGGGCAACCTTGGCGCCATCCTGCGGACGGCGGCGGCGGCGGGCGTTGACGCCGTGCTGCTCGCCCCTGGCAGTGTCGACCCATACAACGACAAGGCGCTGCGCGGCGGCATGAGCGCGCATTTTCGCGTCCCGGTCGTGCCGCAGAAATGGGGCGAAATCGCCGCCTACTGCGCCGGGCTGTCGATCTACCTTGCCGACATGGACGGCGACGTGAATTACGACGCTGCCGACTGGTTACACGGCTGGGCGCTGATCGTCGGCGGCGAAGCGCACGGCGCTGGCGAACAGGCGGCGGCGCTGGCGACTCAGCGCATCGCCATCCCGATGGCGGCGGCGACCGAATCGCTCAACGCGGCGGCGGCGGCGGCAGTCATCCTGTTCGAGGCGGCGCGGCAGTCTCGCTGATGCACGCCATGTTCCCCCTCGCCCCCACTTTATCGAAGAAACGCTCCGAAAGAACTATTCATGTCCCGGTTATGGTTGTTTGCTCTGGGTCTGTTTTTACTGGCGACGGCGCTCACCGTTTCCGCAATAGGCATCGGCGCTGTCCAGCCGCCGCCGAGCGCGCTGGTCGGGCTGGACGACTGCGGACTCCCTTGCTGGAGCCAGATCGTGCCGCGCCAGACGTCGTTCGACGCGGCGCGGGCAATCCTGAACGAAGCCGGCTATAACGCCACCAACTGGGGGCAAACCTACCGCTTCGAGCCAGCCGCCCCGGACAGCGCCTGTCAGGTCTGGCTGAAGATTGCCGACAGCAAGGTGAACGTCACCTCGCTGGTCGAATGTCCCGACGTGCGCGTGGGCGATCTACTGGCAATCCTCGGTAAGCCGGACGGCATCCTCCGGTCGCTTTCAGGCTTGGTCTTCCGCGATGGTCAGATTCTGGTGCTGGTACACGAATTCGCGTGTGATGAGTGGTTCACACCGAAGACGAACATCCGCATGATCTACTTCGCCGATGACGAAGCCATTCACGTCCACAACCAGCAGACGACCGATCCCATTTACCAGTCGTTCGAATGGCGTGGCTTTGCCAGCCGGGAATACTACCGCGCTCACGAAGCCGACTTTCCTGCCTGCGACTGACCGCTAA
>JADLHH010000228.1 GCA_020848855.1 Anaerolineae bacterium
CTCGCCGGTTCGGGCATGGGCATGTCGAACAGCGCCATCTGCTCGTTGGGCGCGCGCACGGCGATGCGGCTCAACTGGTTGAACAGGCTGTTGAATTCCATCTCGCGGAAGAGTTCTTCGACCTGCGTCTTGTTGAAGTCGTGGGCGACGCAGCGGTTCAGCGTCAGCGTGAAGGGCACGTCGCACAGGATGGTCGCCAGCCGCTTGCTCAGAAATGCCGACTCGCGCCCCTCGATCAGTTTTTTCTGAGTCGCGCCCTTGATCTCGTCGAGATGATCGTAAATGCCCTCGACCGTGCCGAACTGCGTCAGCAGCGCCGTTGCCGTCTTTTCGCCGATGCCGCGCACGCCGGGGATGTTGTCGGACGTGTCGCCTTCGAGCGCCTTCAGGTCGATTAGCTGCAGCGGCTCCAGCCCGTAATCTGCGCGGAAGCGCGCCACATCGTAGATTTCGGCGGGCACGCCCGGCTTGGGGATGATCAGGCGGACGGTGACGTGGTCGGTGAGCAGCTGCAGCAGGTCGCGGTCGCCGGTGACGACGCGCACGTCGACGCCCTGTTCCTGCGCCTGCCCGGCGACCGTGCCCATCAGGTCGTCGGCTTCGTAGCCCGGCAGCGACAGGATCGGAATATTGAAGGTTTCGACCATCTGCTTGATGCGCCAAATCTGCGCGGCAAGCTCGTCGGGCATTTTCTCGCGCGTGCCCTTGTACTCGCCGTAGAGTTGGTCGCGCCCGCTCAAGCCCTCGTCAAACGCCACCGCCAGATAAAACGGGCGGTCTTTTTCGAGGATGTCCATCAGCGTGCGCGTGAAGCCGAACACCGCGCTGGTGACTTCCCCGCTGCTGGTCATGAACGGGCGGTTGATGGTGGCGAAGTAGTGACGGTACGCCAGTCCGTGACCGTCGAGGATGTAGAACACGGGGCGCTGGGACATGAGTTCTCTCCGTCAGTGGCGAACATCTGAGCGGATTATTGTAACACAAGAATCCAGTGCTGAGTACCGAGTGCCGGGCTTGCTTCGCAAGCGAGTGCTGAGTAAAAGCCAAATTGCACGCAACAGGATCACAAAATGCCGAGCTTACTTAGCAAACTCGGCACTCATCGATGACCGATATAGACACTGCCTGATCGGTGGTCGGGCGCAGCACGCTGCTCCCTACAAAAACGGCAATCTCCATTTGGGTCATCTATCAGTACTGGGCACTATCTCTGCTACTCCATGCGCTCGAAGTTGATGAACTGCTGGATTTCCTCGACATCGAGGTCGCGCCCCGGCGTGACGACAAGGTAGCCGTCCGCCCACAAGCCGTTGTCGGTGTACGTCGGGTTCTGGGCGTGCGCCAGCGCTGCCGAGCGCCGCTTGAGTTCGCGCATGATCTGGTAGGCGGGTTCTTCGCCGGGCACGTCCGCCAGCACGTAGACGTAATCCTCGTGCACCTGAAGCGAGCGGATCGTCCAGCCCTGCTCGCGCATCTGGACGTTCAGCCCGGCGCTGACCGCCTGCGATGCCGCCGGGTCGAGGTGTGCTGCGGGGTCGCGCAGCAGCCAGACGCAGGCATAGGGCGTGCGGGTGGCATCGTCCACTGCAGGGACTACCGGCGCGGGCGCTTCGGGGATGGCGGCGGGCGCTTCCGGCACGCTCGCCAGCGCCTCGACCAGCCGCTGCCCCTGACGGCGAATATCGCGCAGCGGTGTCGTCCCGGCGAAAATCAGCGAGAGCGTGAAATCCGCCTCGGTGCGCCGCGAGTAGAGCATGTAGTCCTTGCCGCTGCCCGGCGCGGTGATGAAGCGAATACGCGCTTCGCCGGGCGCGGCGTCCCAGTCGTCGGCGATGGTATCGCGCAGTTCCTCGATCTCGGCTTCCGGTATCCGTCCGGTGTAGGCGATGATCTGCCTGTCGCGGGCGAGCAGCGACGCTTCGGCGGTCAGTTCCAGCGAGGCATCGGTCAGGCTGAGCGCCATCTGGGCGATATAGTCGTCTTCCGAAAGCACCGGCTCAGGGACGGGTTCCGGTTCCGGCGGCTGCGCGGCAGGCTCGACCGAGGTCTCGGTGTACAGCGCGCCGGAAGCATAGCCGGTTTCGCCATGCACTTCGAACGCCGCCATCATTTCGAACTGAGTGTTGAAATCCTGCTCCGGCAGATCGTACCACAGCGCATCCGACTCGTCGGAGACGCCTTCTTCGACGAATTCGCCCGCGTAGCCCTGATCGTCCACCGGGCGCGCGCCGGAAGCCGGCGTTTCTTCAGGGAAGGCTTCGTCCCACGTATAGAGCTGCGGGACGGGCGATTCGTCGGCAAGGGCTTCGTCGGCGAACGTCTCTTCCGCTTCCCCTACGCCATGAACGACGGTCGCGTCGAGCGACTGATGCACCACCGTCGCGTCCGCCGGGAATTCCTCCGGCAGCGAATCCGGGAACTGGTAGGTTTCTTCGGCAGCGCGCGGCACCTGTTCAAGCCACTCGGTTTCGAGCGTCTCCGGGTGCTGCTCAATCGCCTGCCCGCGCGAAGCGATGGTCGTCTGGTCGGCGAACAGGTCTTCGGACGGCTCGACCGGCGTCGATTCGTCCGGCAGGTCTTCGGGCATTTCTTCGGGCAGGAATTCCGGCTCCCGGACAAGGAAGGCATCATCCTGCACGGCAGCCTGCCTGCTCGTCCACGACGGCAGCGGCTGTACCAAAGGACGGTGCAGCGGCAGTTGGGCGTCGATATTCGCCAGCAGTTCTTCGAGCGAGAAAGTTCCGCCCGACATTGTCTTCTGGAGCGTGCGCTCAAGGATGATGCGCGCGGGGGTCGGCTGATCTTCGTCGTCGAACTGGAAATCGTCGGATTTGCGCGGCTTACCGGACGCGCGACGCGGTCCCACATCGAAATCGTCGGGGAGCGCCGACACGATATCGTCCGGCGGCGCACCCTCGCCGCCCTCGTCGCCGCCCAGGATGGACAGAACGTTGCGGAAGCTGCGATCCTGCACGCCTTCGACCAGATCGCTGACTGTACCGTTTTCCTCGAAGTCCGGCGGCGCGGGTTCTTCCTTCGAAAGCCGGTCGAAGGCGGTCAGCAGCGGCGACCGAGGCGGCTCCGGCGCGGCGCGCGGGGGTTCTGGTTCCGGCGGATATTCCGGCGGCGGCTCGAACTGCGACAGCGGCGCGGTCTCCGGTCGATCCGGTCTATCAAAGAACGATGGCTCGTCAGAGAACGACGGCTCATCAAAGAACTGTGGCTCATCCGGTTCGACCGCGTCGGCTTCCGGCGCGAACCAGTCGGATTCGGGGGTATCTGCCGGCGGTTCCGGCGCGAACACGTCGGCTTCCGGCGCATCGTTCGCCGCGCCCCAGCCCGGCGCGGCTTCCAGCGCCTCGGCTTCGGAGACGATGCCCTCCAGCGAAGCGGTCGAGGCGTACCAGTCTGGCTTGGCTTCCTCCTGCGGCTCAGACGGCAGCTTATCTGGGAGTCCGGTCGAGCCGTACCAATCCGGCATCGACTCCGGTTCCACTGTGCGCGGCTTCGAGGTGAACAAGTCCGGGTCGTCGTTCGAGGTGAGCCATTCGGAAAGCTCGGACGGCATCTGCCAGTCCGGCGGCGGCTCTTCGGCTTTGGGCGGCTCCGGCTCCGGTTCGGGCTTGCGCAGCGGCGTGATCTGCGGCTTGGGCGGCGCTGGCGGCTCGTTGTCGAGCGCCTCGGTTCCGCCGCTGAGGATGAACTCGACCAACTGCTGCTGGCGCGAGGGCAGCGGGCGGTGCGTCTCTTCGGTGCGCATCGAGTTGACCAGATCGTTGAAGGGGCTGGTTCCCTTCCTAGGCGCATCCTGCCGGGGTGTGTCCGGCGGAAGCTGGTTCAGCACCTCATCGAACGACGACTCGCGCTTGGAAGACTCGTCAACCCAGTCCAGCTCTTCCGGCGGACCGGCGGGCGTATCGTCCTCGGCAACCGGCGGCTGGGCGAAAATGTTGGTCGCGCCCGCGTTCAGCACCTCGTCCAGGCTGCCGTATTCCGGCGAGATGTCGGATGTCGAAGGCGACGCGGGTGTCTCCTTGCTCAGCCGCGAAAGCAGCGCCGTCGTCCCCGGCGATTCGAGGCTGGGGCGCTGGTTGCGCGCGAAATAGTCGTTGATGGCTTTGATCAGGTCCTGAGCCGTGAAATCGGCAGCGAGCGAGCCGGCGAGTCCCAGCGTACGGGTCTTGCCGGCTTCCAGCTTCGGCGCAGCGATAATGGGGATATTCGGCTGCACCGCGCGCAACTGCTGGATGATCTGCTCGCCGCTGTACTCCACAATCGTGAAATCGACGACGGCGATATCCTGCACGTGATCGGTCAGGTATTCGACCGCCGCTTCGACCGACGTAAACGGATGCACCTCAAACGAAGCGCTGCGTTCCAGCGTCTGTTTGAGCTTGATGGCGAAGGGGAGCTGCCCGTGTACGATCAGAACCTGCGTTGTCATAATTCGATTCTACAGCGCATCTGTTACAGGGTCAATTTTGCTTCGTAAGCGCTGCCGCCGCACAGCACCGCCATAACCCGCCGTCCATGCCAGCGTCCACCCATCATTCTGAGGGGAAACCGTCGCGGGGCGCGGTATTACGCGCCCCAACGGCTGCGTTAAGGTTCGTTTAGATTTTCATACACCCGCCGCGTTCGAGCAAGCCCCCCTGCCCGCCGCTACGGGTTGGCGGCGACCGTGACGGTCGTGATCGCCGTGTTGTTGACCTCGCTCGCCTCGGTCACCTGCGAGGCGGAGTCGGCTCTGACCTGAATGGTGTGCGAGCCGCTCTCGGTGAATGTCAGGCTGATGTTCAGCACGATGCTCTCGCCCGGCGCGAGGCTGGAGACGACGCCCAGCGACGTTTCGGTGCTGGTGGACGACGGCGCGGTGACTGTAATCGTGTTGTCGAACTGACCGGTGACGCTCAAGCCGGTGTTGGTAATCGTCACCGAGAATGTGCCGCTAGTCGGGGTGTCACCCGGCTCCAGTTGGAGCGACGGCTCGACCAGACTGAGGTTGGTCACGATCAGATCGGGCAGCCCCGCCGTCGGCGTGGCGGTCGGCGGCTGGGCGGTGAGCGTCAGGGTATTGGTCGGCATGAAGGTCGCGGTGATCCTGGGCGTCGGCGTCGGCGGGATCGGCGGGATGCCGATACTCTGGCAGTTGCCGTACAGCGTGACATAGCCGCCGCTCACCCAGCCGGTGGTGATGCCGACGCGAATCTGATACCACGAGTTGTCGCCGGTGCGCCCGGTGATCGGCGCGACCGTGCCCGACGCCAGCACGCTGATGCGGTCGTAGACCACGCCGGGACCAGTGCGGAAGTTGAGTGGCGCGTTGACGAGCACGCGGCAGGTCGGGTCGTTGGGGTTGATCGGCGGGACGATGATCGGCGGCGGCGCCTGGGTCGCCGTGACCTGCGCCTGATTCTGGCGCACCGTCAGCGCGATTTCGGCGGGGGCGCTGGCAATCGCGCCGCGATAGGCGATCACCTGCAGCGTGAGCGCGCCGGTGGTGGTCGGGGTGTAGTCGAGCAGCACGTTCAGGTTGGGGTCGCCGCCGGGGGTCTCGGACGAGACGGTCTTGGCGATCTGCCCATTGGCGAACAACTGGACGCGGGTGATTCCGACCGGATCGTTGGCGTTGGCGCTGACCAGAATCTGCTGGTTGACCAGCACCTCAGCCCCATTCTGCGGCGAGAGGATGGTCACGACTGGCGTTCCGCTGGAACTGCCGGTGGGAGTCGGCGCGGCGGCGGGCACACCGGAACTGGACAGATTACAGGCGCTGAGCGCCAGAATAACCAAGAGGGTGAATACCGCGAACCGGTATCGCATACCGTTCCCTTTCGCCGGAATTGGTGAAATACACGCCCATTCTAGCACGGGCAGGCGCAACGCGCATTTTCGCAAGAAAGCGAACACTGCGCCCATCTTTAGTCGCGCATTCGGGGCAAAGTATGCCGTATTCGCGGGGCGCGAAAAGCGCCGGAAATAAAAGCGACCTCGCAGGAGGTCGCTGAATAATCGGTATGCTTCAGGGTACAGTTATGACAGCGGCTCTTTGTAAATGACGAGGCGGCTCATGTCGTCGCCCTTGGCGATGCAGGTGGTCATGTCCACCTTGAATTCGCGCCCGCCGGAAACCCAGCGCAGCCCTTCCTGAAGCAGCCCCTGCGCCATGAAGCACACCGGGCGATCCGTCTTACGCCCCCAGCACAGCGAACAGCGCTCCATCGTGTAGATGATGCGGTCGCCACCTTCCTCGTAGACGTTGGATATCTGGTCGGAGAACTGCGAAAAGATGTTCGCCATCGCCGGGACGCCGACCTTGAGCTTGGCGTTGAGCGGCAGCACCTTGAACGCCAGGTCGCCAACGCCCGCCAGCGCGCCGAACGAGCGCAAGCCGCCGGCGAAAATGGCGCGACCGGCGCGCAGCGCCAGCGCTCGCCCTCCGCGCGGACCGTACATATCTTCCAGCGCCACGTTCAGCGCGGTGAAGTCGGTAAAGTCGATGGCTTTTTCCAGGTTATCGGGCGGCAGGTTGTCGACAAACTGCTGAAGCTGAGCAAGGTTCAAAATGGCGTTCAAGCCATTTCGCCCCATAATGTCTTCCATCGCTTCCATGGTCAGGCGAGCAAACTTGTTGGGATAGTAATATCCGCTCTTCTCAGGTGGCATTGTGCCTGATCCTCCAGTTGCGCGTACACCAAAGCATCGCACGCAGAATTACGCTTGCGGTGACGTTTCGCTCTTGCTCACCAAAGTGTACGCCAGATATTCCAAATGCCGCAAAAAGAATTGCGAACATTTATGAGGATTTTGGGAGAAGCGAAGCGCCGGTTAGGGTTAGCCGGCGAAGACCACCAGCGGCTCGTCGGCTGGCTGCGCGGGCGACTGTCGCCCCGGCAGCCGCCCCTGCATACTCCAGGGACCCGTCCAGGTGATTTCGACATCGACCACCCTGCCGCGCCAGTCCGCGCCGTCCTCGAAGAAGACGATCTTGTCGTGGGGGGTGCGCCCGCGCCACTTGCCCTTGTGCTCGTCCTCGACCAGCACCGGCACGGTCTGCCCCAGCCAGCGGCTGTTGATCTCGGCGACGACGCGCGCCTGAAGCTCGTCCAGCGCCTCAAGGCGGCGCTTCTTCTCGTCTTCGGGCACGTCGTCAACCATGCGCCGGTCGCTGACGGTGTTGGGGCGCGGACTGTAGCGGGCGAGATGCACCTTGTCCAGCTTGAGGTCAGCCAGCAGGTCATACGTCCGCTGGAACTGTTCGTCGGTCTCGCCGCAGAAGCCGACGATGATGTCGGTGTGGATGGCGACGCCGGGGATGCGTACGCGAATCTTCTCGATCAGGCGGCGGTACTGCTCGACGGTGTAGCCGCGCTTCATGCTTTCGAGGACTTCGTCGTCGCCCGCCTGCACCGCCACTTCGATGTGCGGCATCACGCGCGGCAGTTCGGCGACGGTATCGAGCAGCCTGTCGGTCATCCAGTTGGGATGGCTGGTCAGGAAGCGGATGCGCTCGACGCCGGTTTCTTCGGCGGTCTGGTGGACGACGCGCAGCAAATCCGCCAGATCGGGACCGTCGGGAACATCCTTGCCGTAGCGGTCGACAATCTGACCGAGCAGCGTGACTTCCCTGACGCCCTGCCGCGCCAGCGAGCGCACGTGGGCGACGATCTCGCCGACGCTGCGCGAACGCTCGACGCCGCGCCGGAACGGGATGATGCAAAAGGTGCAGGCGTGCGAGCAGCCGTAGACCACCGGCACATGCGCGCTGATCAGGCTGCCCTGCTCGTGGGCGGGCAGAATCAGGTCGCCGTCCTGAATCCGATCGCGCTGCTGGCGCTCGCGGGCGTCCAGTTCGAGGATTTCCGCCTCGTCCATGCGGCTTTTCAGGAAATCGACCATCGGCGTCGGCTCGGATGGCGGCATGAACACGTCGACATAGGGCAGGCGCTTGCGCAGCGCCAGCGAGTCGCGCACGCCGACGAGACAGCCCATCACGCCGATCACCTTGCCGGGCTGCTCCTTCTTGATCTCGTTGAGCAGCGCCAGCCGCCCGAAAGCTTTGTCCTCGGCGCTCTGGCGCACGACGCAGGTGTTGACGACGAAAATATCCGCCTGATCGGGATCGGCGGCGGCGGTGTGTCCCATCCGCTCCAGCTCCGACGCGAGAAGCTGCGAGTCGGCGCTGTTCATTTGGCATCCGAGTGTCCAGATGTGGTACTGCATCAG
>JADLHH010000229.1 GCA_020848855.1 Anaerolineae bacterium
ATAGCATGATTGATGCCACGAAAACCATCTCCATAAAACGACAGAGCGCCCATGCGCAGCCGTATTATACACCCTGAACCGACCCAAATAGCAAGGGTGTTTCTCATTTTTAAGATATCAATTCAGTCTTTAATGGCTCATAATAGCTCATTTTGCCCCAGCAGACTGAATAGTCACTCGTCCGAGTCCACTTCCCCCAGCTCTATATGTCGGGAAACGGGCGGGTTGTGTTCAATTCTGGATGTGGATGGACGCTGGTGCAAGGCACACTGCCGATGCCGGGCGGCGAGGAATCAAAAAGGACACCGGCGGCGCGACGCAGCCTGTGTCCCTGCACAATCATCAACCGGGATTCAGCGTAACACCCGTCCAAAGCCGATTGGAAGCCGCCGGAACCCGCTCCGGCAGAATCAGGTGGCTGTCGCCGAATTCGTGCCACAGATACCCCTCGCCGACTGCCTCGTCATACGCCGAGCGGATCACGTCCTGCCCGGCGATGGTGTAGAGCATCGCCAGATGACTGGTGACCGGATCGTGCAGCCCGGTGATCAGCCCATCGACCACATGCACACCGCGCGCCGGATGCACGTACAGCCGCGTGAACCCGTGCCGGGATGTGACCTCGTGCCCGTTCCACGCCGATTCGAGGGCGCGGACGACCGTCGTGCCAACAGCGACGACGCGCCGCCCCTCGCGCCGCGCAGCGTTGACTGCATCTGCCGCCGACGCCGACACCGTGAACGGTTCGGGATACAGCGGGTGCTCCTCGACGATCTCGGTCTCGACTTCGAGGCTGGACACGCCGGTATGCAGGGTGATCGCCGCGATCTGGATGCCGCGCGCCCGCAGGTCGTTGACGACACGCTCGGTGAACGGGTACGCTGCCGACGGCATCTCAGCGCTGCCGGGATTTCGACTAAACACCGTCTGGTAGACGGAAAGCGGATAGGCTTGTTCGACATAGCCGTAGCGAATCGGCGCGCCGACGCGGCGCATTGCCGCGTGGACATCGCCATCAACATAGACGAACCACAGCCGAGGCAAGCCGGGATACGGCGCGATCAGCCGGACGGAAAGCCCGGCGACCTCGATCTCGTCGCCCGCGCCCAATGGCAGCGGTCCCGGCTGGCTGGTGCTCCAGCGCGGCTCGACCAGCCACGTGCCGCCGCCGAAGTCGGTGGCGAAGTTGACGATGAAGCCGCCGGGTGCGCCGGCTGCCGGTAGGCTCGCCGGGAGCGTGGCGCTGTCGTTGACGACCAGCAGGTCGCCGGGATTCAGGAAGCGGGCGAGGTCGTGAAAACGGGCGTGCTCGTGCTTTCCGCCAGCGCTGACCATCAGCCGCGCCTGGTCACGCGGAACGCCGCGCGCCTCCGCCGGAGCGGTCGCCTGAAGCTCACGCGGGCGGGCGAAAACCAGTTCACTGCGCTTCATGAGCTGCCTCCCACTGTTCGGACTGCGCCTGATAGCGCCCGCCGCTGATCGCCATGCGATCCTGCCCGAACAGCCACGCCCAGAACGGCAGGGTCACATCCGGCAGCGGGCGGTCGGAGATGTCTTGACCGAGGTATGCCGCCTGATGCATGTCGGTACGCATGTCGCCCGGATCGACGCTGACGACGCTGACGCCTTCGCCTTTGAGTTCGTTCGCCAGCGTCAGCGAGATCAGGTCGAGCGCCGCCTTGCTGCTGCCGTAGCCGCCCCACGTCTCGTACCCGCCGCGCGCCGCGTCGCTGCTGATGTTGACGACCAGCCCGTGACTGGCTTTGAGCAGCGGCAGCGCCTCCTGAACCAGCGCCAGCGGCGCGATCACGTTGGCGCGGTAAACGTCTTCGAGCGCGTCGAGCGGGTGCTGTGCCAGCGGAACCAACGGCGACGCGCCGAGGATCGAGGCGTTGTTGATCAGAATGTCCAGCCCACCGAGCGCCTTCGCCAGTTGGACAATGGCGCGGCGAGCGGACGGTTCGGCTACATCACCGGCGATTGCCTTCACCTGCACGTCATAGCCCGCCAGCGAACGGACGACGGCGTCGAGCGCAGCGCCGCCACGCGCGTTGAGGATCAGGTGATAGCCCTGCCCGGCAAGAAAACGGGCGAGCACTTCGCCCAGACCGCGACTCGCCCCGGTGATGACGGCGACATGCGGAGAAATTTCACGATTCATTGATGAAACTCCCGTGCTTTTTTCTCTATGCTTTGATTAAAGCACATGCACGGTTCGGTATCGTCCGGCGTGGGGTCAGTCCTGCGCCTGTACGTCGGTACAGTCACCAGTCAGATCGGATTGAAGGCAAATCGATGAGGCTTGCGATGCTCCGCATACAACGCACGCTACAGAACACGCGCATTCTGATAGCCGCGGGTATCCTCGTGATCGCGCTGTTCGCAATTCCCATCGTCACCAACCAAAGGACTTCGACCGCGCCGACCGCACCGTCGGTTACGCCCGCGCCGACCGCCATGCCACCGACGGCAACGCCCGCCTACCGACCGGGTACGGTCGTGCTGGGGGTCGGTGAGCGCACCTGCGCCCTGACGCCGACCGGCGATCAACCGGCGCTGACGCTGGGCGACGGCTGCGCCGACGTGGAAGCGCGGCTGCGCGTGCCGAACAGCGGCACGATCTGGCTGAGCCTGACAATTTCCGACCAGCCCGATCTGTGGCTGCCGCTGGAAGCGGTCACCGGAGACCCCGCGCCGCCACAGCTTGACCAGCGCGGGCGTTTTTTCGGCTGCACGCAGGAAGGCGACGAGGTCTGCCAGGTGAAGGTCGAGATCAATTCGGCGGCGTATCAGGTCGCCGTGCCGCTGGTGGTTGGCGCTAACTAGAGGGCGGACAGAAACGCCGTGACCGGCTGAAGCACTACTTCCGGCTGCGCCTGCATTTTCAGGCTGTGGTCGGCGCCGGACAGGTGGGCGACCTGCGCCGACGGGCAGTTTGCCCTGAACATCACAACATCCTGCGGGCGCACCACCGCGCCGGATTCCCAATCGCCGTGAACCATAAGCGTCGGGCAGCGAATCTGCTGGAGAGCCTGAACCATGTCGATCCCTTGCCAGAGTTCATCGCGCAGCGCAGCTTCAGCCGCCTCCGACGCAACACCGGAGATGTAATGCGCCGTCCCGCGAATCTGCTCGTCGGTGGCATCAGGCGTCGCGGCGTGCAGCCGGGCGACGATTGTTTCGAAGGGAGGGTCCCCCTTCTTAACCGAGGCGACGATGCCTACCCAGGACGTTCGCTGCGGCTCCAGATGCAGCGTTTCGTCAAAGCTGAACAACGGCGGGTCGAGCAGAATGAGGGCGCACACGCCTTCGGGATACTGCGACGCGACGACGATGGCGACCATCGCGCCGAGCGACTGCCCCATGAGCACGACCGGGGCGTCAAGGTGCTTCACAAACGCGATCACGTCGCGGGCGTAGTCGATATTGCGGTAGTGGTCATCCGGCGCGCGCCCCGATTTTCCATGCCCACGAAAATCGAGGGCGTAGACGTGATAATTCGGCTCCAGCGCCGGCAGGAGCGGCTTCCAGGCAGCTTTATTCGAGGTCAAGCCGTGCAGCAGCACCAGCGGCGCGCCAGAGCCGCTTTCGGAATAGCAGAGCACCAGTTCACCGGTGTCAAACATCTTTTCGTTCAAGCGCCTATCCTCTACTGCTCGATGATCCCCTGCTGAAGCGCCATCGTCACGGCTTCGGTACGGTTGCCCGCGCCGAGCTTGCCGAGAATCGAACTGACGTGGAACTTGACCGTGCGCTCGCTGATCACCAGTTGGGCGGCGATCTCCTTATTCTGCAAGCCGCGCGCCATCAACTGCAAGACTTCGGTTTCGCGCGGCGACAATGGCTCGACGGTCTTCGCTTCCTCGCGCTGGCTGATGTGCCGGAGCAGCTTGGACATCACCAGCGGCTGAAGCAGCGAGCCGCCGCCATGCACGACGCGGATCGCCTCGCACAGCTCGTCGCGGGGCGCTCCCTTGAGCAGATAGCCTTCCGCGCCCGCCTGCACCGCGCCGAGGATGCGCTCGTCGGTGTCGAACGCCGTGAAGACGATCACGCGGACGGCGATATCGCGCGCGCGCAGCGTCCTGAGCGCCTCGACGCCATCCATCTCCGGCATTTCGAGGTCGAGCAGCAGCACGTCCGGGCGCAGGGCGTCCACCTGGTCAACGACTTCCACACCGTTCGATGCCGTGCCCGCGATCTCGAAATCGGGCTGCGTGCCAAGGATGGCGACCAAGCCATCCAGCACGACCGGATGATCGTCGGCGACCACGATACGGATACTCATAATGTTGTCCCCTCACCCCCAGCCCCTCTCCCACGCAAGCGGGGCGAGGAGAGATAAAATACCAGCGTACAGTTGCACGGAGAGACACTCACAGCGCTGCCTCCAGTGGGACGGTGATGGTCAGGGCTGTGCCTTCGCCGGGGTTACTGCAGATTTCCAGTGTACCGCCCAGCAGCCGGGCACGCTCGTTCAAGCCGACCAACCCGAATCGCCCCGGCTGCCGCGACGCCAATGCCTCGGTGTCGAAGCCCTGCCCGTCGTCCTCGATGATCAGCTCGATTTGATCGGGCATAGTGGTGAAATGGACGCCGACGTGCGACGCTTTGGCATGACGGACGATGTTGGTCAGCGCTTCCTGCACCATGCGGTACAGCCCGGCTTCGACGCGCACCGGCAGGGGTCGGTCGCCGCCGATGACTTCGTAGTCGGTTTCGAGATTCCACTCGTCGCCGTACTGGTCGAGCAGCGCGCCGAGCGCCTCGCGCAGCGTGCGCCGTTCGAGCGGGGCGGCACGCAGGTCGAGCACCGAGCGGCGGGCTTCTTCGAGGTTCGCCCGCGTGAGCGCCAGCGCGTTCTGCACCGCGCCGCGCGCCCGGTCGGAGCCAGATTCGAGCAGGGCGTCGGCGGTCTCCAACTGCAGGGCGATGGCGGTCAAGCCCTGAGCCAGCGTGTCGTGAATTTCGCGGGCAAGGCGGTTGCGCTCCTCCGCCGCACCAAGCTGGATACTGTTGGCGAACAACTGCGCGCGCTCGATGGCGATACTGAGCATGTCGCCGACGGTGTTGAGCAGGCGCAGGTCATCCTCGGAAAGCTCGCGCCAGTCGGCGCTGACGACGTTGAGCACGCCGACGCGCTTATTGTGATGGTAGAGCGGCACGCTGGCATGATAGCGCAAGCCGTCGGAGCCGACTTCAAGCCCCTGCAGGCGCGTGCAGGTGATGATGCTGATGTTGCGGGCGTTTTCCATCTCGCCAAGCGCGTACTTGTCGAGACAGTAGCAGTAGTACTCGCCCTGCATCCGCGCCGGGTCGTCGGCGAGACCGCGCGGCAGGTTGAGCGCCGCTGCCAGATAGGTCGCGCCGGTGTCTTCGCGCTGAAGCCACACCCAGCCAGTCTGCACGTCGAACAATTCGGCGATCTTTTCGAGCGCGGCGTCGAGCGCGCGGGTAAGATCGACCTCGCGGTTGAGCGCATCGGCGATGGTGTTGAGGATCATCAACTCGCGGTTGCGCCGGGTGAGCTTCCCGGTAGCAGAATCGAGCGCCATCCTGTCCCTTTTTGATAACCTAAAGCGATCCAGTACGTATTATACCGTGAGCCAACGCGCCAACACGCGCACCGAGATGCACTCGAAACTGTTTTATAGAGATAATATCAGGAGCCAGAGCGACCACGCGGACTTTCGATTCATCGTGGCGCAGTGCCCCGAAGGGAAATTTCCGTTGACCAGCATAACCCAGCCACTCACCGGCTTGACCGAACAGGAAGCCAGCACCCGCCGGACGCGCGGACAGGGCAACAACGTCCACGTCCAGACCGGGCGCACGTATGCCGACATCCTGCGCCAGAACGTGTTCACGCTGATCAACGTGATCATGTTCGTGATCGGCGCGGTGATGATCACGCTGGGGCGCTACGGCGACGCCTTCGTGAGCGTCGGCTTGATCCTGATGAACGTGGTGATCGGCGTGTACCAGGAAGCGCGCGCCAAGCGCCAGCTTGACCAGATCGCGCTGCTGACGCGCCCCAAAATCGCCGTGATGCGCAGCGGGCAGGAAAAATCGGTCGATCCGAGCGAGCTGGTGATCGGCGATTTGATCGTGGTGCGAGCCGGCGACCAGATCGTGGTCGACGGCACGGTGGTCGGCGACGGGCGGGTTGACGTGGACGAGTCGCTGCTCACGGGCGAATCCGACCTGATCCCGAAGCGCGGCGGAGATACGCTGCTGTCGGGCAGCTTCGCCGTGACCGGCACGGCGATGTACGAGGCGACACACGTCGGCGCGGAGAGCTTCGCCAACAAGCTGACCGCCAGCGCGAAGGCGTTCCGCGTCATCAAAACACCGCTCCAGCAGGACGTTGCCCGGGTGATCGGCCTCCTGATGCTGATCGCACTGTTTATCGGCTTCATGATGCTGATGTCGGCGGTGCTGTACGCTATCCCGGCGCTGCGCAGCGTGCAGATGGCGGCGGTGATCGCCGGACTCGTCCCCAACGGCTTGTTCTTCATGGTGATCGTCGCCTACGCGCTGGGCGCGCTGCGGATCGTGCAGCGGGGCGCGCTGATCCAGCAGTCGAACTCGGTCGAGTCGCTGAGCAACGTCAATGTGCTGTGTATGGACAAGACCGGCACGCTGACCGCCAACCGCATCCATTATCAGGACGCCTATCCGCTAGGAATTGAGAAAAGCGCGCTGGAACGCATCCTCGGCGAATTCGCCCACAGCATCACGGCGAGCAACAAAACCAGCGAAGCAATCGCGGCGGCGCTGGACGGCGAAAAACGCACGCTGACCGACGAAGTGCCGTTCTCGTCGGCGCGCAAGTGGAGCGCTATCGCGCTGGACGACGGCGTGTACGCGCTCGGCGCGCTGGAAATGCTCCAGCCCTACCTGAGCGCCGATCACGAGGACTTTTCGGCGCAGGCGGCGGCGTGGTCGAACGCCGGGCTGCGGGTGCTGCTGTTCGCCCACTCGCCCGGCGCGGTCAGCCTGCACGACACGCAGGAGCAGCCGATCCTGCCGAACGATATGCAGCCGATTGGCTTGCTGTGCTTCGGCGACGAACTGCGCCCATCGCTCAAGGAAACGCTGGAAGGCTTCGCGCAGGCGGGAATCCGGCTCAAGGTGATTTCCGGCGACAACCCGCACACGGTCGCGGCGCTGGCAAAGCAGGCGGGCTTCTCCGGCGACCTGCAGACGGTTTCCGGGACGGAGCTTGCCAGGATGACCGACGCCGAATTCGAGCAGGCGGCAGCCGAGGCGACGGTGTTCGGGCGCATCACGCCGGAGCAGAAGGAAAAACTGGTCGAATCGCTGCGGCGGCGCGGGCATTACGTCGCCATGATCGGCGACGGCGTCAACGATGTGCTGTCGCTCAAGAAGGCGAATCTCGGCATCGCCATGCAGAGCGGCAGCGCCGCCACGCGCGGAGTCGCCGATATGGTGCTGCTCAACGACTCGTTCGCGGCGCTGCCGCCGGCTTTTCTCGAAGGGCAGCGGATCGTCAACGGGATGCAGGACATCCTGCGGCTGTTCCTCACACGCGCGCTGCTGGTCGCGCTGCTGATCATCTCGATAGCGATGGTGAACATCGGCTTCCCGTATGTACCCAAGCACGTCTCGCTGCTGACACTGCTGACGGTCGGCATCCCGACATTTGCGCTGGCGGTGTGGGCGCGCCCGGCACAGACCGGCAAGCGCCTGCTCACGTCGGTGCTGCATTTCGTCATCCCGGCGACGATCAGCATTTTCGTGTTCGCGCTGCTGGTGTACCTGCTGTACTTCGTCGCCAGCTACAAGAGCGCGCTGGGGTTGGAAGTCACGCCCGACGAAATTAGCGCTTTTCAGCAGTCCGCCGGGATTACCTACGACATTTCGGCTCCGGCGGATTACGCTTTTGAGCGGGCGAGCGTGATCGCACGGACGGCGCTGACGACGTTCACGGTGCTGACCGGGCTGCTGCTGGTGGTGTTCGTGGAGCCGCCGGTCGAGTTCTTCACCGGCGGCGACGTGCTCAGCGGCGACAAGCGCCCGACGATCCTCGCGGGCGGGCTGCTGCTCGCGTTCGTGCTGATCATCCTGATCCCGCCGCTGCGCCAGTTTTTCGAAATGGTCGTGCTGCGACCGACGGACTACCTGATCATCGGCGCGGCGGTCGTCGGGTGGATGTTCGTGGTACGCGCTGCGTGGCGCGGGCGGTGGATCGAGCGACTGCTGAGCGTCGACGCGTTGTAGAACAAGGGCGTAACATGAAGGTGTTTAAAAACCCCCTCACCCCCGACGCTAGCGCGTCATGCCCCTCTCCCACGTAAACGGGGCGAGGGGCAAGTTCCCCCTTATCCTCGCCTGCGTGGGAGAAGGGGATGGCAATCGAAGGTTGCACGGGGTTGAGGGAATTTCACCTTTTTCAACACCCCAATGTAACGCCCCTACAAGAACATTTGGTGCTTCAAAAGCGCAGCAGGACAGGGCTGCCGTTGTCGAGCGCCATCAGGTTTTCGGCGACCATCGCCGAGACGGTGAGCGCGTGGAAGCGCTTGGGCGGCGTGAGGAAACGCACCGTGACCAGCCGGAGCATGGTAAAGAACAAGCCCATCAGATAGGCGCGGTTGACATTTTCGCCGGAACTGCCGTGCTGCGCCAGCCGCCGCACAGTCATGATCGCCTGGTGCGTCTTGATCAGCTCTGGCGCGCTGGTGAGGCGGTCGGGCATCATCGGGAACAATTCGCCGGGCTGGGCGAACAGCGCCTTTGACCAGTCGAACAACTGGACGCCGGGCGGACATTCATTGTTCTCGATCAGCAGCGAGGCTTCGAAGGCGATGTAGTCCTGCAGCAGCGGTCCCCTGCCGGTGTTGGCAAAGTCCATCAGCCAGGTATCGTTGCAGTAGTCGATCAGCACGTTGTGACCGTGCAGGTCACCGTGAATGGTGGTCTCGACGTAGCTGGCTTTGAAATTCCCGCGCTTGAAGTAATCCAGCGGGTTGATCAGCCGGGCGGTGTTTTGCAGCCCGAACTTTTCGGCAAGCGACGACCGCCCCAGCGACCGGGCGATCACCAGCAGTTCGTCCACCTTGCTTTGCAGTTCGTCTTCATCCAGCCGGAGCAATCTGGAATAGACGGCGCGCAGGTCGGCGTCGCGGCGCGACACACGCTTCTGGCTGTGTTCCAGCGCCAGCGTATCCACGAACAGGCTGCCGATCACGTTGGTGATCAGCGCGCGGTCTTTGGTGCGGTGGAAGAACTGGGCGAAGTCGCGGATATTGCCGCCCAGCCCATCAAAGTGATAGATCATGCCGCCGAGGCTGCGCGTGCGGCGCGCGGCGAGAATCGCCGAGGGGTGGCGGCTGGTGTGGGCGCGGTTCTCGACATAGTCGCGGAAGCGCTGGACTTCGCGCTCGATGGTGCTGATTTCGCCGACGCGGGCGATCAGCAGCGGTCCTTCGCCATCGGCGTTGAAGGGCGTCACCTGAAAGACGAACGCCCGGTTGTACCCCTGATTCTGCTCGGCGATAGTGTGAATTTCGATGCGTTCCCATTCGGCGAACAGCTTGCGCAGCAGCTCGTCCAGCTCGGATTGAATTTCGGGGATGCTCGAAAGCCCGGCGAAGCGCATCCGGCGCGGCATGAGCACCATGAACTGCTCCAGATCGACAATCTGAAGCGACCAGTTGACCTGCACCACGTCTTCAAACACGCGCTCGATGCAGGCGGGGAGCCACTGGAGCGCCCGGGGAGTCTTCTCCAGAAACGCCGAAGCGATGGTGCGGCTGGTTTCGTAGACCGGGTGGAATTCGCCGGAGACGGAATACAGCGCCTCACGAGCGATGTCGAGGTCGGCGGCGATTGTCAGCAGGATAACCGCCGTCGATGGGTCGAGCGCGCGAATGTCGCGCACCAGCCGGAAACCGTCGTAGTTGTAGGGGTCGCGGTCGTCGAGCCGGGCATCGATCACGGCGACGTGAAAGCGGTCGTCCTGAAGTCGTTCAAGCGCCTGCTCACGGCTGGCTGCCGTCTGTACGCGATACCCTTCCGCCGTCAGCAGATGTTCGAGCATCGGCAGCAGTTCGGCTGAGTCGTCGACGAGGAGCACATGACAGTGTGCCGCGAATTTATTGGACATATCGTCGCGCTGCACCAGGGAGCGTTATTCTAACCTCAATCTAACTTATTATATGCTCGAACCAAGCCAACCACGACGCATGAGCATCGGGTTAAATAGCGGAAGTTTGGGTTTGATGATAGATTGCTGATTCAAAGGGTAAGTATAGACCGCGTCGGCGGATTCGCGCCAATGGTTAGTTTTTCTAAACCCAAGCGTAGGGTTATAGTAAGGATCGACTTGGACAGTGATTCTGTCTAACAAATTAAGAACCATAGATGGAGGTGTCATGGATGTCTAGGCGAAGCATTACCCCACTACTCATGCTGTTTCTCATTACGTTTGCCGGCGTGGCAGGCGTTGTGTCGGCGCAAGTCCCGTTTGTCAGCATCCTCAGCCCGGCGAACGGCACGACGATCACCAACCTCGGCTCGCCGCTGAATGTTTCGATACAGTTCGGCAACGCGCCGGAACCGGACTCGTTCGGCAGCCCGTCGCTGTTGGTGCGCGCCTACGATTCAAACAACAACGTCATCAACCAGAGCGCGACCATCGATCTCACGACCATCCCCTGGAACACGACAATCGAGATTTCAACGGCAACGCCGGGAACGAGTGGCTACCTGATCGCGCAGATGCTGGACTCGCAGGGCAGCCAGATCGCGGTGTCGCCACAGATTAATGTGACCTATGGCAGCGCGCCGGTGGCGACCAACACGCCAACCGCAACGGCGACGAACCCGGCGACAGCGACGCCAACCGCGACCAGCGGCGGTCCGCAACCGGGGATTTCGGTCATCAGCCCGGCAAGCGGCGCGACGGTCGATCCGATCGCGGGCTTCCCGGTCACGGGCGATACGTCCAACCTGCCGGTGGGTGCGACGGTGCTGGTACGGCTGCGTAACGCCAATGGCGAAACGCTGGGCGAACAGGGCGTCGTGCCGGTGTCCGGGCAAACCTGGAACGTGACGCTGAAGAAAACCCTCTCGAATATTGCCACGACCGGCAACGGCAGCATGATCGCGTTCCTGATCCTGAGCGGCAATGTCGTCGCCCAGACCAACGCGATTCCGCTTAACTTCACCGGCTCGCCAGCACCCGCCATCACGATCACCTCGCCGACCAACGGCACGACGGTCAACGTCGCGTCGCCGGTCGCGGTTTCGGGCACGGTAACCGGCGCTCCGGTTGGGGCGACCGTGCTGGTGCAGGCGTTCGTCAACGGCAACCCCAACCCGGTCGGTCAGCAGACGGTGACGCCCGGCGCGACGACGTGGTCAGCGTCGATCACGTTCAACGTCCCGGTTTCGAACGGCGCATCCGGCTACCTGATCGCCTACCTGATCAGCAGCAACGCTGCCATCGCCACGTCGAACACCGTCACGGTGGTGTGGGGGTTAGTAAGCACTAACCCGTTCGTGCAGATCACCTTCCCGCCGCAGGGTTCGGTGCTGCCAATCGGCTCTCCCTTCCAGGTGAACGGCACGGCAGTCAACGTATTCGGCAACACCGTCACGGTGCGGGCGCTGGATACGTTCGGGAACGTGCTGGCGCAAATGACGACGACCAACGCGCCGAGCACCAACACCTGGCAAACACTGCTGACGGTGAGCAACGTCCCGCCGGGAACGCCGGGGCGGCTGTATGCCTTCGCCACCAACCCGCAGAACGGCGCGGTGGTCGCCTCGTCGACGGTCAACGTGTTCTACGGCGCGCAGTGCTACGTGCGCACCGACTGGCCGATCTACATCGTGCAGGTGGGCGATACGCTGCTGCGCGTGGCGCAGCGCACCGGCTCGACCGTCACGGAACTGGCGTATGGCAACTGCCTGCCGAACGCGAACCTGGTTTACGTCGGGCAGCAGCTTCGCGTGCCGCGCCTGCCGCAGACCGCGCCGCCATCGCAGGTGACGATTAATATCGTGACGCCCATCCAGAACGCGGTGCTGGATACCAGCCAGCGCGTGGTGGTGACCGGAACCGGCAGCGGTATCGCCGGGAACGACGTTGTGGTGCGGGCGCTCGACGACAACGGCGACCTGCTCTCGCAGCAGACCGTGCGCGTGAACGGGGCGGACGGCAGCGGCGCGAGCACGTGGCAGGTCAGCCTGAGCATCCTCGTCAACGACGACACGCAGGGCACGATTTACGCCTTCGCGCAGGCGCCGTCCACCGGGGCGGTGATGGCGGACGATATCGTCGAGGTATTGTTCAGTTCACCCATCCCGGCAGAGGGCGCAGAGCAGCAGTTGATCATCACCCAGCCGATCTCGGATACGTCGGTGCCGCCGGGCGGCGAAATGCAGGTCGCCGGGCAGGTGATCGGGGCGTTCGAGGGCGACATCTTCGTCCGGGCGCTCGATAACCAGGGCAACGTGCTGGGCGAAGTCCCGGCGACGGTGACCGAAGCCGACGATCAGGGCAACGCGAGCTGGCAGGCGCTGCTGAACGTGCTCAACGTGCCGTCGGGGACACGCGGGATCATCTACGCTTATATCGGCGCGCCGTTCACCAACAGCCCACGCATCGCCGACGCGGTCAACGTGATCTTCGGTCAGCCGGAAACCGGTCCGTTCGTCACCATCACCGACCCGCTGCCCTATTCAGTGCTGGACATCAGCATCCCGATTAATGTGACCGGCAAGGGCGGCGCGCTGTTCGAGGGTAACGTGGTGGTGCGGGCGCTCGACGAACTGGGTAACGTGCTGGACGAAAAGGCGACGACCGTCAATGCGCCGGACGCCGGTACAGGCGGCGCAGGTCCGTGGCAAACGGCGCTCAACGTGAACGTCGCCGAGGGCACGCGCGGCTCGATCATCGCCTTCTCGACCTCGGCGCAGGACGGCAGCATCGTCGCCTTCGCCAGCATCTATGTCACCTATGGCGACGTGACCGCGACGGATGATTTCGTCAAGATCAACACGCCGCTGCCGGATACGCTGGTCGATCCCAGCCAAACGCTGATGATCGCCGGCATCGCCGACCGCAGCAACGGCAATTCGGTCAAGGTGCAGATCGTCGATTCGCAGGGGAACGTGCTGGTCGACCAGCCGCGCAACGTCAATCCGTCGCTGGACGGCGACTTCGGCATCTGGCAGATGCTGATCGAACTGCGGAGTATGCCAGCCGGGACGCGCCTGCACATCACCGCCATGACCACCTCGCGCTTCGACGGCTCCACGCTGGCTACCGACAGCATCGACATCGTCGTGGGTCCGAGTTCCACGCCGTAGGTGAGAGCATCACCCATACTAAATAAACATGTAGGGGCAGGTCTGAGACCTGCCCCTACGCTTTCTGTTGGGTCGAATGTTCGTTACGCCGCCGAACGCCAGTCGTTTACGGGGGCGCTGCGGTGCGCTGAGGCGACCTCGCGCCGGTGCTGATCCCACAGCACTTCCAACTGATTGGTGATCTGGGTGATGCGCTCCAACTGCGAAGCGCTGAGATGCTGCTTGCCCGCCAGCCGATACAGATTGAACCGCTCATCCGACAACTGAGTGATCTGGTTGAACGTCTCGTTCATATCGCACCTTCACTGTCTGTCACAACAGATCAGACGCGACCCTTGCGATGTTCCTTACGAGAAATCCCGATCAATCCTGCACGAACGCCGCGACCGATTCGACATGGTAGGTCTGCGGGAACATATCGACCGGCTGCACGTCAAACAGGTCATAGCCGCTTTCGACCAGCTTACGGGCGTCGCGCGCCAGCGTCGCCGGGTCGCAGGAGACGTAGACGATCCGGCGCGGGGCGCAGGCGACCAGCGCGTCGAGCGCCTTCGGCTTCATGCCGGCACGCGGCGGGTCAACGACGGCAGCATCGACGCGTCCGCGTGGGAGCGCAGTTTCTATCGCGCCAATGCGCAGATCGACGTTAGCGAAGTCCGCCAGATTGACTTCGGCATCGCGGACGGCGGGCGCGTAGACTTCAATTCCTGTCACGCGCCGGGCGCGCGCCGCCAGAAATGCCGTGAACAAGCCGACGCCCGAATACAGGTCGAGGACGCGCTCGCTGCCGGTCAGTGACAGCCGCTCCAGCACCAGATCGACCAGCGTTTCCGCCTGTGGGAGATTGACCTGAAAGAAGCTGCCGCCCGTCACCTGAAACTGCCGATCCTTGACGCGGTAACGCACGCGGTCGGCGCTGGCAAGCGCAGCTTCGTCGTCCGGCTCGTCGCTTGTGCCGCCGCTGCGGGCGATCAGCCGCTCGCCGCCGGAGCCGACCTGCAGCCGGACGCGCTCGGCGGGGGCGAAGCGCTCGGAGCGAAGCGAGTCGAGCCAGCCGCGCAATTCCGGGCGGATGATGTGGCACTCGTCAATTGGGATCACGGTTCGGTCGTCGCACCCGACGAAGCCCAGCCGTCCGACGCTGGTAACGTGAAAGGTGGCGTGCGAGCGATAGAGGAGGGGGTCGGGGCTGGGGATAGTCGGATGGACGACGGCATCGCGCAAGCCGCCGATGCGCGCGAACTGTTCGGCGACGACTTCGCGCTTGAAGCGAAGCTGCGCCGCGTAGCCGATGTGCTGCCAGTGGCAGCCGCCGCAGACGCCGAAATGCGGGCAGCGCGGGGTTACGCGCTCCGGCGATTCGGCGAGCACGTCCACGACTTCGGCAAAGGCGTAGCTGCGCCTGTCCTGTGTGATGCGGACGCGGACGCGCTCGCCGGGGATGCCGAACGGCACGAAGATCGGGCGACCGTCGTGCCTACCGAGCGCCCTGCCCCCGTGAGTCATGACGGTCAGTTCCAATTCGATGATGTCAGGCATCTCTGGGTTCCTTCGCCATCCGGCGAATCGAGCGGGCGATCTCGCGCAGCTTGTCGCGCAGCTCCGGCGGCTGGTGGACGGCAAATTTCAGGCGCGTGCTGATCAGAAAATACGACATCCATTCGAGACCGTCGGCAAAGCAGTGCAGCAGCACGCCGGCGGGCGTTTCTACGAGCGTGCCGACATCGGGCGGGATGCGGTTCTGCGCCTGTTCGAGCGTCGCCGTGAACAGCACTTCGACGCGCCACGTACTCGGAATCGACGCGATTGAGTCCTGCAAATACTTCAGCGCGTCGAAGTCCGGCGGCGGCGCGAACGCTTCGTCCAGCACCGTGACCTGACGCACACGGTCGAGCCGGAACACGCGCGTGTCGGCGCGCAGGTGGCAGTAGGCGACAGCGTACCAGAAGCCGGTATGGTAGACCAGCCCGTACACGTCGATGGCGCGCTCGGTGGCGCTGCGCCTGCCCCCGCCCCAGTATTCGATCCACAGCCGGGAATGCTGGTAGGCGCTCAGGCTGAAGCGCGACAGCACATGTTCCGGCACGGACTGATACGCCGGGATGTCGAGCGTCAGCACGCCCTGAAGCGCGCGCACGCGGTCGCGCAGCTCTTCGGGCAGCACGCGCAGGATTTTGGCGGTGGCGCTCTCGCTGCCGCCGCTGGTCGCCATGCCCAGCCGTCGCACCGCCATCAGCCCCAGAAACACGGACAGAATCTCGGATTCGGTGAACATGAGCGGGGGCATCCGAAAACCGGGGCGCAAAGAGTATGAGCCGTAACGACCCTTCTCGCTCTCTACCGGGATACCCATATCGCGCAGCATGGTGACGTATCGCCGGACGCTGCGCACGTCAACTTCGAGCGTCTGAGCGAGGTCTGCGCCTGAAACACTTGTTCGGGATTGCAAGAGTTCAAGAAGCGTTAGTAAGCGTGTTGTCGGGCTGTACATTTACTCATCTTCTATTCATAAAACTGTTCCCAATGAGGACTGATTATATCCTCTTTTGGCAGTAAAGTAGAAGTAGGTTGAAAGTGAAGGAGAATGCCCGTGTTTCCGACCGATATTGAAGTCGAATACCGTCGTCAGGAACTGGAACGAACCGCCGAAAACTTCCGCTTCGTCCGCGATGCACGCACTGTGCCGACCCTGTGGGAGCGGCTTCGCGCGCGGTTGAGCGCTCGTCCGAATGACCGCCCTATCAACTTCGCGTCGCACTCGGAACAGCCCGTGACGCGCCCGAATCTGATCGCCACCAGCCGATAAGCTGCCTGCCAGCGAAGGAGCATGAGGATGGACCCGACCAGCTTCTACCATCTGGGACAAATTCAGCATCAGGAACGGATGCAGGCAGCCGAAGAGCGCCACCTCGCCGATGCGCTGCGCGGCGAACCGACCGGCTGGCAGCGTCTG